>JANQFP010000036.1 GCA_028277795.1 Rhodospirillales bacterium | reverse complement strand
GCCAGCGCGACCCGACGCCCCGGCGCGCAAACTCAAGGCACCCGAAGGGCGAACTGGAAAGGCGGCCCTGCGGCGTCGCGGCCGCTTGACGATGTCCCTGCATCGCCGTCGTGGCCGCTCCTGGCAGGGCCGCCTTTCCAGTTCGTTGAAAAACACCATGAACCTCTCGGACGGGCTCTCAGGCGAGGATGTCGACCATGTCCTTCTTGGACAGGGTGCCCCGGTACTCGCCGTCGTCGGCCACGACGGGCACCGGGTAGTCCGATTCGAGGGTGGCCGTGAGGGCGTCCTGCAGCACCGTCCCCGGCTTCAGGGTCGGGCCCTCCTGGGCGACCTCGTGCAGGTCGGGGGACGGCCCGGCCGACCGGCCGCTGATCTGCTCCAGCGTTTCCTGGGTGACCACGCCTTTGTACCTGTCGCCGTGGAAGACATAGCCGTAGTCATCCTTCCAGCCGCGCATCTGGCGCAGGGCCTCGTCGATGTTGGCGGTGGTCAAGCGGCATTTCGCCGGCTTCATGACCACGTCCACCGACAGCACCCGCGCCCGGTTGACGTCCCGCACGAAGGCCTCCACGTAGTCGTCGGCCGGGTTGAGCAGGATTTCCTCGGGGCGCCCCACCTGGGACAGCGCGCCGTCCTTGAGGATGGCGATCTTGTCGCCCAGGCGCAGGGCCTCGTCCAGGTCATGAGTGATGAAGATGATGGTCTTGTGCAGCTTGTCCTGCAGGTCGATCAACTGGTCCTGCATGCCGGAGCGGATCAGGGGATCGAGGGCGGAGAACGCCTCGTCCATGAGCAGGACCTCGGGATCGGTGCACAGCGCGCGCGCGAGACCGACGCGCTGGCGCTGGCCGCCGGAGAGCTGCGCCGGATACTGGTCCTCGTAGCCGACCAGGCCGACCGTGCCCAACCACTCCCGTGCTTTCGCCTCCCGTTCCGCCTTCGGCACCTTCTGCACGGTCAAGCCATAGGCCACGTTGTCGAGGACGGTCCGGTGCGGAAGCAGGCCGAAGCTCTGGAAGACCATGGACATCTTGTGGCGGCGGAAGGCCTCCAAGTCCTTTTGCGAGAGGCTCAGGATGTCCATTCCGTCGTAACGGATGTGCCCCTCCGTGGGCTCGATCAGCCGATTGAAATGGCGGATCAGGGTCGACTTGCCCGATCCCGAGAGGCCCATGACGACGAACGTCTCGCCCTTCTCGATCTCCAGGGTGATGTCGGTCAGGCCGACCGCGTGGCCGGTCTTGGCCAGGATGTCGTCCTTGCTGTGGCCTTCCCTGACCATGGGCATCACCGCATGCGGGTCCGGGCCGAAGACCTTGTAGAGGTTTTCGACGCGGAGCAGGGCCTCAGGCATCGCTCATGCCCCCGAGGTGCTTCTGGGACCGCTTGGCATAGGCCTGGGAGACACGGTCGAACATGATGGCGACGGCCACGATGGCGAGGCCGTTGAACAGGCCCATGGTGAAGTACTGGTTGGTGATCGACTTCAGCACCGGCTGACCCAGTCCCTTGACCCCGATCATGGCTGCGATCACGACCATGGCCAGGGCCATCATGATGGTCTGGTTGATGCCGGCCATGATGTTGGGCATGGCCAGGGGGAGCTGGACGTCGAGCAGGCGCTGGCGGCGGCTGGCGCCGAAGGCCGCGGCCGCCTCCAGGACCTCTTTGTCGACCAGGCGGATTCCCAGGTTGGTCAGGCGGATGACCGGTGGTATGGCGTAGATGACCACCGCGATGATCCCCGGCACCTTGCCGATCCCCAGCAGCATGACCACCGGGATCAGGTACACGAAGGCGGGCATGGTCTGCATGATGTCGAGGATCGGCGTGACGACGGCCTGCGTCCGGTTGGACCGCGCCATCAGGATGCCGACGGGGATGCCCAGCAGAATCGACAGCATCGTCGCCACCGTGATGATGCTGAGTGTCCGCATGGTGTCGTCCCACATGCCGAAATAGCCGATGGCCAGGAAGGCCGCCGCGACGCCGAGGGACAGCTTGATCGACCGGCTGGCCCCCCAGGTCAGGCCCACCAGGACCAGGACCACGATCGGCCACGGGGTCGCCAGCAACAGCTTCTCGAACCACACCAGGAAGTGGAGCAAGGGATCGAAGAACGACTCGATGGCGTCGCCGTAGGTCCGGGAGAACGTCCGGTAGGCGCCGTCAAGGGCCTTGCGCAGGGCGATCAGGTCGGCGCGATCGAGTTCGGGGAACTGGGTCAGCCAGGATTGGTCCGCCATGGTTATGTCCACCGCAGTTCAGTCACCTGAGAGACGGGGTCTCCGGGCGCCGCCGGAGACCCGGGACCAAAGGTCCTACATGCCGGCGACCGCGTCCTTTACCTTCGCCGCCACGCCTGCCGACACCCAGGGTGTCCACATGGCCTCGTGGGACTTCAGGAAATGGACGGCGGCGGTCTCGCCGTCGGCCTGGTTGTCCTCGATCCACACCAGCAGCTTGTTCATGTCATTGTTGGTGAACGCCCGCCGGGTCAGGTACTTGTAAGCGTCGGACGCCTTGCTGGCGAAGTCCTCGGTGGTCACCGTGTCGACCGGGGACGGCGGATACATGGTCGGCCTGGGATCGGCGCAATCGGTCTTGGTGATGCAGGTGTTGAAATGGTCCTTGTCGATGCCGGAGCCGAAGTCGACTTTGACCATCTCATACTTGCCGAGAATGGCCGTCGGCGCCCAGTAGTAGCCGAACCAAGGCTCGCCCCGTTCATAGGCCTTGGCGATGGACCCGTCCAGGCCGGCCGCCGAGCCCGGATCGACCAGTTCGAATCCGTGGTCTGCCAGCTTCAACGCCTTGAAGAGGTTGCCGCTGGAGATCTGACAGCCCCAGCCGGCAGGGCAGCCGACGAACGCCGAGCGGTCCGGATCCTCGGGGTGCGTGAACAGCTTGGCGTTCTTCTTGATGCCGTCGATGGTGGCCAGGGAGGGGTCCTTCTCGACCATGTACTTGGGCACCCAGAAGCCCTCCTCGCCGCCATCGGACAAGGACTTGCCGGCGACGCGCAGGCGCTTCTCGGCGACCCCCTTGCGCAGCGCGTCGGTGAAGTTGTTGCTCCACAGCTCGGGCGCGATGTCCGGCTCGCCCTTCTCGATCATGGAGGTCCCGGTGGGCATGGTGTCGCCCGGCACGAGCTCGGCGGCGCAGCCGTAGCCGTGCTTCAGGATCAGCATGTCCACGTGGGCCATGAGGGTGGCCGAAGGCCAGTTCATGTCGGAGATGGTGACCTTGCCGCAGGCCGCATGCGCCTGACCGGTCATGAATGCCGCGGCCAAAACTACAGCCGCGGGCAATGAGCGTTTCATCTCATCTCTCCCTATTGATGTGTTGGTTTGGCGGGGGGACGTCGCGACAAGCATAGCGGCCTCGAATACCTTGTCAAACCGAGGCCCCTGACACGGTTGATATCACGCCCCCCACCGTCCTTGACTCAGGCGCCGGGGCCGCCTAGGGTCCGCGCGATTCGACGTCCCATGCGGGGCGCCGCCAGTCCGCGAGTTTCGCGCACTGGCGCTTTTTGCATTTCGGGCGACGTGAGCACACGACGATGTTCGATTCCCTGAGCGACCGGCTGGGCACCGTCTTCGACCGCCTGCGCAAGCGCGGTGCCTTGAGCGAGGCGGACGTGGCCGAGGCCATGCGCGAGGTGCGCGTGGCCCTGCTCGAGGCGGACGTCGCCCTGCCGGTGGTCAAGGACTTCGTCGCCTCGGTGCGCGAGCGCGCCGTCGGCCAGGAGGTGCTGCGGTCCGTCACCCCCGGCCAGATGGTGGTCAAGATCGTCCACGACCACCTGGTGGAGATGCTGGGCGCCGAGGGCGCCGACCTGGATCTGGCGGGCACTCCGCCGGTGGCCATCCTGGTGGTCGGCCTGCAGGGCTCGGGCAAGACGACGACGGCGGGCAAGATCGCGCTCCGGCTGCGCAAGAAGGAGAAGAAGCGGGTGCTGATGGCGTCGCTTGACATCTACCGCCCGGCCGCCCAGCAGCAGTTGACGGTGCTCGGCGAACAGGCCGAGGTGGCCACCCTGGCGCCGGTGTTCGGCGAGCAGCCCCTGGCCATCACCAAGCGCGCCATGGAGACCGGCCGCCGCGAGGGTTACGACGTGGTCATCCTGGATACCGCCGGCCGCCTGCACATCGACCAGGACATGATGGCCGAGGTGGCCGCCGTCCGCGACGTGGTGCGGCCCACCGAGACCCTGCTGGTGGCCGACGCCATGACCGGCCAGGACGCGGTCACCCTGGCCGAGGAGTTCCATGCCAAGGTGGGCATCACCGGCATCGTGCTGACCCGGGTCGACGGCGACGCCCGCGGCGGCGCGGCGCTGTCCATGCGCGCCGTCACCGGCCGCCCCATCAAGCTCATGGGCGTGGGCGAGAAGCTGGACGCCCTGGAGGGCTTCCACGCCGACCGCATCGCCGGGCGCATCCTGGGCATGGGCGACGTGGTCGGCCTGGTGGAGCGGGCCGCCGAGACCCTCGACCAGGAGAAGGCCGAGAAGATGGCGGCCAAGATGGTCAAGGGCGCCTTCACCCTGGAGGACATGGCCGAGCAGCTCCGCCAACTGCGCAAGAT
Organism: Rhodospirillales bacterium; assembly: GCA_028277795.1. GTDB lineage: Bacteria > Pseudomonadota > Alphaproteobacteria > Rhodospirillales > JANQFP01 > JANQFP01. The sequence goes on along the minus strand of JANQFP010000036.1, from coordinate 42,958 downwards.
GGGGGACGTGAAGGGCCTGCTGGGCATGATTCCCGGCATCGCCAAGGTCAAGAACCAGCTCGACGCCGCCAACATCGACGACAAGATGATCGCCCGCCAGGAGGCCATCATCCTGTCCATGACCCCGAAGGAGCGGCGCAACCCGAAGATTCTCAACGGCTCCCGCCGGCGGCGCATCGCCGCCGGCTCCGGCACCACGGTGCAGGAGGTCAACCGTCTGCTCAAGCAGCACCTGCAGATGAGCAAGATGATGAAGCAGGTCGGCAAGATGGGCAAAAAGGGCCTGATGGGCGGCGGGCTGCCCCCGGGCATGATGCCGCCCATGCCGCCCGTGCGCTGATGACGCCGATCCGGCGTTTCATGTGAAGGAGGACAAGACACCGACATGACTTTACGCATTCGACTGTCGCGGGGCGGCGCCAAGAAGCGGCCGTTCTACCGCGTCGTCGTGGCGGACTCCCGCAGTCCCCGTGACGGCCGGTTCATCGAGCGGGTGGGCACCTACAACCCCATGGTGCCCAAGGACCATCCGGAACGCCTGACCCTCAAGGAGGAGCGGGTGCGCTATTGGCTCGGCGTCGGCGCCCAGCCCAGCGACCGGGTGGCCCGGTTCTGCGCCCAGGCCGGCCTCATGGAGGCGCGGCCGACGCCTGAGCAGACCAAGAAGAACCAGCCCCGGGCCAAGACCCTGGAACGGATGAAGGAGGCCGAGGAGGCCGCCCAGCAGGCGGCGGAAGCGGCGGCGGCGCCAGCCGAGGACGCTCCGGCCGAGGACGCCCCGGCCGAAGAAGCTCCGGCCGAGGAAGCATCGGCCGAAGAGGCGACCGCCGAGCCGGCGGCCGAGGAGGCCGCGGCGGAGCCGGTCGAGGAGGCGGCGCCCGAGGCGGCTCCGGAGGAGCCCGCGCCCGAGGCCGCTGCGGACGAGACGCCCGCCGAGCCGGCCGAAGAGGCGGCGCCCGAGCCGCCGGCCGAGGAGGCGGCCGACGAGGACGCGGAGAAGCCGGCGGCCGGCTGAGGCCGGCGGCCGCCGGGGTGAGCCATGGCGGCGCGACGGACCGGCGATGCGGCGCCCCCCGGCTTGGTGTGTGTCGGCGTGGTGACGGGGGCCCGCGGTATCCGCGGCGAGGTGCGCATCAAAAGCTTCACCGCCGCGCCGGCGGACGTGGCGGCCTACGGCCCGGTGCGCGACGAAACGGGGGAGACGGTTTTGCGGCTGGCCGTCTCCGGCGTGGTCAAGGGGCAGGTCATCGCCCGCGTCGAGGGGGTGGCCGACCGCAATGGGGCGGAGGCGCTGGCGGGGCTGCGGCTGTATGTGGACCGGTCGGCGCTGCCGGAGCCGGACGACGACGAGTACTACCACGCCGACCTGGTCGGCCTGGCGGCGGAGACGACGGACGGGTCCCCTCTGGGGCGCATCGCCGCCGTCCATGACTTCGGGGCGGGGACCGTGCTGGAGCTGGAGGTCTCTGACGGGCGGCCGGGCGGCGGCTTGATGGTTCCCTTCACCCGGGCGTCGGTGCCGGTGGTGGACGTGGCGGGCGGCCGGCTCGTTGTCGAGCTGCCGGCGGAAGACGACAGCGGACCTGAAAGGTAGTGGAGGACCGACAGGTGTCCCCTTGGACGGCACGGGTGCTGACCATCTTCCCGGAGATGTTTCCCGGGCCCCTCGGCCTGTCGCTGGCCGGCCAGGCGCGGGAAGCCGGGGTGTGGGCATTGGAAACTGTGGACATTCGAACGTTTGCGCGCGATAAACACGCCACCGTGGACGACGCCCCTTTCGGCGGCGGACCGGGCATGGTGATGCGCCCCGACGTGGTGGACGATGCGATCGCGGCGGCCCTGGCCGATAGGCCGGACCTGCCGCTGATCTACCTGACGCCGCGGGGCCGCCCGCTCACCCAGGACCGGGTGCGCGATCTGGCGGCCGGGCCGGGGGCCGTGCTGCTGTGTGGCCGCTACGAGGGCGTCGACCAGCGGGTCATCGAGGCGCGGGGCGCCGAGGAGGTTTCGCTGGCCGACATCGTGCTGTCGGGGGGCGAGCCGGCGGCCATGGCCCTGATCGACGCCTGCGTGCGCCTGCTGCCCGGGGTGGTGGGCCGCGACGAGTCGCTGAGCGAGGAGAGTTTCGAGCGGGGATTGCTGGAGTATCCCCATTACACGCGGCCCCGCCTGTGGCAGGGGCGCCCGGTGCCGGAGGTTCTGGTGTCGGGCCACCACGAACGGGTGCGGGCCTGGCGCCTGGCCCAGTCCGAGGCGGCGACCCGGGAACGGCGCCCCGACCTGTGGGCCGCATACGCCGCCGCCGGCGACGCCGGGACCTAGGCGAGACCAAGGGATGAGAGCCATGAACGTGATCGAGCAACTGGAGAAAGAAGAAATCGACCGGCTCGCCGCCGCGCGTCCCGTCCCCGAGTTCTCGCCCGGCGACACCCTGCGGGTGCGGGTCAAGGTGGTGGAAGGCTCGCGCGAGCGCATCCAGGCGTTCGAGGGCGTGTGCATCGCGCGGCGCAACGCCGGCATCGGGTCGTCGTTCACGGTGCGCAAGATCTCCTACGGCGAGGGCGTCGAGCGCGTCTTCCCGCTGTATTCGCCGAGCATCGCCGGCATCGACGTGGTGCGCCGCGGCGACGTGCGCCGGGCCAAGCTCTATTACCTGCGCGGCCGGCGCGGCAAGCGGGCCCGCATCGCCGAGAAGACCGACGGCTACTCGGCCAAGCTGACGGCCGGCGAGAAGCAGGCCGCCGCCGACGCCAAGGCCGCCGCCCAGGCCGAGGCCGCCGAGGCCCGGGCCGCGGCAGCCGAGCCCGCGACGGCCAGCGAAACGGGGGGCGACGAGGAGACCTGAGCGGGCCTCTTGGCCCGAACCCGGAGGGAACGGCGTTCCATGCCCGGTCCGCGCACCCTGTTCGACAAGATCTGGGACGGCCATGTCGTCGACGTCCAGGACGACGGCACCTGCCTCATCTACATCGACCGCCACCTGGTGCACGAGGTGACCAGTCCCCAGGCCTTCGAGGGCCTGCGCACCGCCGGCCGGCGGGTGCGGCGGCCCGAGGCCACCCTCGCCGTGGCTGACCACAACGTGCCCACCACCGACCGTGCGGCCGGCATCGCCGACGCCGAGTCGCGGCTGCAGGTGGACACCCTGGCCACCAACGTGGCCGAGTTCGGCATCACCTATTACGCCATGGACGACATCCGCCAGGGCATCGTCCACGTCATCGGCCCGGAGCAGGGGTTCACCCTGCCCGGCACCACCATCGTCTGCGGCGATTCCCACACCTCGACCCACGGCGCTTTCGGCGCCCTGGCCTTCGGCATCGGCACCTCCGAGGTGGAGCACGTGCTGGCCACCCAGACCCTGTTGCAGCGGCCGGCCAAGAACATGCTGATCCGCGCCGACGGCGTGCTCGGGCCGGGGGTCGGGGCCAAGGACCTGGTGCTCGCCCTGATCGGCCGCATCGGCACCGCCGGGGCCACCGGCCACGTCATCGAGTACGCCGGCGAGGCGGTGCGCGCGCTCACCATGGAAGGGCGGATGACGGTGTGCAACATGTCCATCGAGGCCGGGGCCCGGGCCGGCCTCATCGCCCCCGACGACACCACGCTGGCCTATCTGCAGGGCCGCCCCATGGTGCCCAAGGCCGGCGCCTGGGAGCAGGCCGCCGCCCACTGGCGGACCCTGGTCAGCGACGAGGGCGCCCGGTTCGACACCGTGGTCACGCTGGATGCGGCGGCGCTGGAGCCCCAGGTGACCTGGGGCACCAGTCCCGAGGACGTGCTGCCCATCACCGGGTCGGTGCCCGACCCGGCGGCGGCGCGGGACGAGGCCAAGCGCCGGGCCATGGAGCGGTCGCTGGACTACATGGGCCTGGAGCCCGGCACGCCCTTGCGCGAGGTCCCCGTCGAGCGGGTGTTCATCGGCTCGTGCACCAACGGCCGCATCGAGGACCTGCGCGAAGCCGCCGCCGTCGCCCGCGGCCGGCGGGTGGCGGACACGGTGGGGGCCATGGTGGTCCCCGGCTCCGGCCTGGTGCGCGAGCAGGCCGAGAGCGAGGGCCTGGACCAGGTGTTCCTGGATGCCGGCTTCGAATGGCGCGAGCCCGGCTGCTCCATGTGCCTGGCCATGAACGCCGACCGGCTGGAGCCGCGGGAGCGCTGCGCGTCCACATCCAACCGCAATTTCGAAGGCCGCCAGGGGCGCGGCGGCCGCACCCACCTGATGAGCCCCGCCATGGCCGCGGCGGCGGCGATCACCGGCCGCCTGGCCGACGTGCGGGAGTTGCCCCCCGAGTAGCGGCGCCGGCCCGACGACGGACCCATGAGACTCCAGTTGAACAGACGGGCGATCACCCTGGAGGTGGCCAACACCATCGGGCGGCTGCGGCCGGAAGCCCTCGACAAGACCGGGCAGTTCCTGGCTTCGATCATCGACAACGATCCCGAGCACCTCGACGCCCTGTTCTCGCTCGGCCTGATTCGGCTCAAGCAGCGCAGCTGGGCGGAGGCCCTCGCCTTTCTCGTCCGGGCGGCCGATCTGGCGCCCGACAACCCGGATGTCTTCCGGCTCATCGCCCACGCCCATTACGAGATGGGCGCTGCGCACGAGGCGATTGCGGCGGCGACCAGGGGACTGGAGCTGCGGCCCGATGATGTGGAGCTGTACCGCCTGGTGTGTCTGTGGTTCCACGACCTGGGCATGATCGAGGCCTACCGCGAGACCCTGGGGCGGGCGGAAAGGAACTGCGCATCCGGGTTTCACCTCCAGCCGGCGGCGCCGCTGTGCCTGGAGGACGCCGACGAGGCGCGCTACCACGCCCACCGACGGGCCGTTGCGGACCCCGCCGGCACGTCCGAGACCGGGCGCCCGGCCGTCGCCACCTGGGGCGGCGGCCAAGTCGGTGCCAACGCGGCCGAGCTGCGCGGGGCCACGGCCAACCTGGGGGCGGAGGTCCCGGTGGCCTTCCTGCTGGCCGCCGCCGACGGCGCCGACGGGGAGCCCGTCACCATCGCCGCGCAGCCGGTGGGCGATGTCGGCGGCGGGGTCGTGCACTGGCAGGCCAAGGCGTCGGGCCTCGTCCCCGGCGTTCGTTACCGCTACCGCCTCATTGCGGGCGCTGGCGCGGACCGCGTGGAGGGAGACGAGCGGGAGTTCTTGGTGCGCCGCGACGCCCCGCCCGAGGTGACCACCGGGACGGCCATCCCCATCGGCTGGACCGAGCTCACGGTCAACGGCACGGTGGGCGGGAGCACGGTGCCGACCCGCTATTGGTTCCGCTACGGCGCCACCGCCGACGCCCTCGATCGGGAAACGCCGCCGGCGTGGGTGCCGCCGGCCCGGGGGGGCCGGTTGCGGGACAGCGCGGTCAACGTGCACCGGCGGCTGCTTCCCTTCGCCTCGGAGGCGCACTACCTGGAGCCGGCGACGCCCGAGGCGGCGGCCGACGACGTGGTCATGCGGCTGGAGACGCCGTTCGGCAAGGACCGCCACCACCTGGACGGCATCGGCGTCGTCGACCTGATGATGACCTGGACGGTCCGGCCGCCGGACTGCCCCGATGCCGGGGCGGCGCCCCGTCCGCCCCACGCGGGCGAGGTGATCGACCTGCGCGGCGCCGAAGTGACGCTGCGGGTGCGGCCGATGGGCCTCGACCCCAAGGACTTCCGCCTGGTGGCGTGGATCCACGGCGGCGACCGCCGGGACCGGACGCCCAAACCCCGGGGCCTGGCGCCGTGGGCGCTGAGCGGCGAGGCCATCGCGGTCGGCGATCTGGCCGACGGCCAGTGGCACGATCTGCGGTTCGTGCTGCGGGACGACTCCGAGGCGTGGACCTTCGCCGGTACCAACGTCGAGGAGATGCCGTGGACGCCTGAGCTGTACGTCTATCGGTCCCTCACCGATTCGCTCGCCGTCGATCCGTACAACATCGCCTTCTGCCTGGTCTTCGGGCGGGACACGGCGACGCCGGTGGGGGCCATGGACGTGTCCTCGGCGGCGCTCCGCCACCGCGACTGGTCGCTGCTGGCGGCGGGCGGCTCGGCGCGCCTGATCCATTGGCCTGCCGGCTCGCTGAGCGATCCCGGCCACCTCACCGGCGGCTGGGTCGAGGAAGATGCCCATTGCTGGCTGAGCGTCCGCAGCCCGCAGGCCCCCCAGACCTTCGTCTGGGACCTGGGCGAGGAGGCGACCATGGACGCCATCCTCATCCATCAGCATCCGCGCTGGCCGGCGCGGGAGGTCTCGGTCGCCGCCGGGGTCGACGAGGACGGGCTGACCGAGGTCTGGCGCGCGGACCTCGGCGGGGACGGGTCCGACCACGGGGGACGCGCCTGTCATCACTTCGATCCGCCGGTGCGCCTGCGCTACCTCAGGCTCGCCATCCACTCGGGCGTCCATGCCGAGCACTGGGGACTGGACGCGGTCCGCGTCTTCGGTGCCGGCGGCGGCCCGGTGCCCGAGGCGGACCCGTGCCCGGTGTCCTGCGACATTGAGGGCTTGGCGGCCCGTGGCACCGTCCACTACCAGCTCGTGGCCGAGAACCGGGAGGGACGGACGGAGGGCGAGGTGCGCAGCGCGCGGCTGCCCGCCGACGCGGCGCCGCGGCTGTACGGGGCGCGGCTCCTGGACCAGGGTGACGGGCGGGCCACCTTCCTGGTGCGCATGACCGCCATGGGAGACCCGACCACGCTGAGCGCCCGCTTCGAGGACGAGGGCGGGCAGCGAGTCGTGGGACCGGCCGTCGCCGCCGGACGCCTGCAGACGCCCCGCCACCTGACCTACGTGGCCGACGGGTTCGCCCCGGGCACCCGCTACCGGGCGACCTTCACCGCGACCAACGCGGCCGGCGAAAGCGCGCCGCTGACCGTCGACTGGGCGAGCGGGCCGCGGTGAGCCAGGGCGTTGAAACGTCGGCGCAAATGCGGGCTCGCCAACGCCCGCATAATCCGGCAACATAGGGCCCGGGGTGAGGGGACCGCGTTTCCACGAGAAGACCAGAAACACGTTTGATGGAGAAGTTCACCACCCTGACCGGCGTGGCCGCGCCGCTGCCGATGATCAATGTCGACACCGACATGATCATTCCCAAGCAGTTCCTCAAGACCATCCGGCGTTCGGGACTGGGCGGCAGCCTGTTCTACGAGCTGCGGTACGGCGATGACGGTGCCGAGAAGCCCGAGTTCGTGCTCAACCAACCGGCCTACCGGCAGGCCACCATCCTGGTGACGGGCGACAACTTCGGCTGCGGCTCGTCGCGGGAGCACGCCCCGTGGGCGCTTCTGGATTACGGCATCCGCTGCATCATCGCGCCCAGCTTCGCCGACATCTTCTACAACAACTGCTTCAAGAACGGCATCCTGCCCATCGCCCTGCCCCAGTCGGACGTGGACAAGCTGATGGACGATGCCGAGCGGGGCGCCAACGCCACCGTCACCGTGGACCTGGAAAGCCAGACCATCCGCGGCCCCGACGGCGGCACGCTGCACTTCGACATCGATCCCTTCCGCAAGCACTGCCTGCTCAACGGCCTCGACGACATCGGGCTGACCATGCAGAAGGCCCCCAGAATCGACGACTTCGAGGCGCGCCAGCGCGCCGAGGTCCCGTGGCTCTACCGCTGACACCGGCGGCACCCGACCCCGAACGAGGAGACACCATGGCCAGCGACACCAACAGACTGCTCATTCTGCCCGGCGACGGCATCGGCCCTGAGGTCATGGCCGAGGTGCGCCGGATCATCGACTGGCTGGGCAAGCATCGGGGCATCGCCTTCGACGTCACCGAGGACCTGGTGGGGGGCGCGGCCTACGATGCCTACGGTTCGCCCCTGGCGGACCACACGATGGAGGCGGCCCTGGAGGCGGACGCGGTGCTGCTCGGGGCCGTCGGCGGGCCGAAATGGGATTCGCTGCCGTTCGCCGAAAAGCCGGAGCGCGGCTTGCTGCGCCTGCGCAAGGAGATGGACCTGTTCGCCAACCTGCGTCCGGCGGTGGTGTTCGACGCCCTGGCCGAGGCGTCGACCCTGAAGCTCGACGTGGTCAAGGGCCTGGACATCATGATCGTCCGCGAGCTCACCGGCGGCGTCTACTTCGGCGAGCCGCGGGGCATCGAGACCCTGCCCGACGGATCGCGGCGGGGCGTCAACACCCAGGTCTACACCACCGACGAGATCCGCCGCGTCGCCCGCGTCGCCTTCGAGCTTGCGGGCAAGCGCTGGGGCCGGGTGTGCTCGGTGGAAAAGGCCAACGTCATGGAGAGCGGGGTGCTGTGGCGGGAGGAGGTGCAGGCGCTGCACGACGAGGAGTTCTCCAAGATCGAACTCACCCACATGTACGCGGACAACTGCGCCATGCAGCTCGTCCGCAATCCGCGGCAGTTCGACGTCATCGTCACCGACAATCTGTTCGGCGACATGCTGTCCGACGAGGCGGCCATGCTGACCGGGTCCCTGGGCATGCTGCCGTCGGCGTCCCTGGGCGCCGCCGACAAGAAGGGGCGGCGCCGGGCGCTCTACGAGCCGGTGCACGGCAGTGCCCCCGACATCGCGGGCACCGGGCAGGCCAACCCGGTGGCCATGATCATGAGCTTCGCCATGTGCCTGCGCTACTCCTTCGATCTGGCCGAGGAGGCCGACCTCCTGGAGGCAGCGGCGCGGTCGGTGCTCGGCGGCGGGCTGCGCACCGCCGACATCATGGAGGAGGGCAAGGCCAAGGTGTCCACCGGGGTGATGGGCGAGGCCATCATCGGCGAGCTGGAAAAGAGGCTGGCGGCGTGAGCGACGTCCGGCTCACCCTGGATGCCGGCGAGTCGGCGGTCGTCGGCACCATGGTGGTGCGCAACGACAGCGACGGACCCGTCACCCTGACCGTCGGCGGCGACGGGCCGGTGCTGCGCGAGAAGATGATCATCCGCGCCGAGGACGCCACCACCCCGGCCCTGAAGGTCTACCACCTGGTGACCCAGATGTATCTGGACCCGGCGGCCTTCGACGCCCTGCGCGGACCGTACCTGGCGCTGACGCGGGAGCTGGTGGAGGCGGTCCCGTCCACCGGCGTGTTCCTGGCCGACATCGGCGAGCACCTCGCCGAGGGCGACTACGCCGCGGCCTACCGCAAGACCTTCCTGCTGCTCGAGTACGAGGAGCTGCTGGCCAAGACCACCGAGGCCAAGACCGAAGGCGGCGAGAGCAGCGGCGGCTGAGGCCCGGCCGTCGTGGTCAGCATCGCCACCTGGAACGTGAACTCGGTCAAGGCGCGGCTCCCGCTGGTCCTCGACTGGCTGCGCGACGCCGGCCCCGACGTGGTCCTGCTGCAGGAGATCAAGACCACCGACGAGCAGTTCCCCCACCTGGAGATCGGGGACCTGGGCTACAACGTCTCGGTGGCCGGCCAGAAGACCTACAACGGGGTCGCCATCCTGTCCAAACACCCCATCGACGTGGAGGTGACGGCGCTGCCCGGCGACGAGGCCGACGAGCAGGCCCGCTACATCGAGGCCTTCACCGGCGGCGTCCGCGTGGCGTCCGTCTACCTGCCCAACGGCAACCCGGCGCCGGGGGAGAAGTTCGACTACAAGCTGGCGTGGATGGAGCGGCTCTATGCGCGGGTCCGCGACCTGCTGGCCACCGAGGACGCCGTCGTGCTGGGCGGCGACTACAACGTCGCCCCCGACGACGGCGACGTCCATGACCCGCAGGCGTGGCGGGACGACGCCCTGTGCCGGCCCGAATCCCGCGCTGCGCTTCGCAAGATCCTGTACCTGGGTCTCACCGATGCCTTTCGCGCCACCACCCGCGAGGTCGGCCGCTACACCTGGTGGGACTACCGGGGCGGCGCCTGGTCGCGGGACCAGGGCCTGCGCATCGACCACCTTTTGCTGTCGCCCCAGGCCGCCGACCGCCTGGAAAGCTGCGCCATCGACCGCAGCCCGCGGGGCAAGGAGAAGGCCTCCGACCACACGCCGGTGACGTGTTTCCTGACCGACGGCTGACGGGACGGGGTCAGTAGAAGCCCTCTTGCGAGGTGCCGGCCCGGATCTCGGTCCACAGCACGTGGGTGCGGCGGATGAGGTAGTTGACGGTGGCACGGCCCGTTCCCGTGCCGTCGAACGTCGTCGACAGGTAGCCGAAGAACCGGCGGTCGGCGTCGGTGCGGACGCCCTTCGCCGCCTGGCACCACAGGGTCAGCCCGTCGTGGCAGCGCAGCTTGTCGATCATCAGGGTGTTGGGATCGCAGAAGCCGCCCAACTCCTCCTTGAAGGTCCCCCGGTCCGGCCCCACGGAATGCCAGCGGTCGACGCAGACGGGCTCCAGGGTCTCCTCGTCCACGAGGACGCGCAGGGAATAGGCCCAGGCCCGGTCCCCGATGGCGTCGCGCAGGGACGCCAGGTGGTCGGGCTCCCACCAGTTGTCGTCGTCCAGGTAGGTCACGTGGCGGCTGTTGGCGGCCAGGCTGAGGATGGCGCGCAGGACGCCGCCGTCGGTCGCGGTGTACAGCCCGCCGTTCAGTCGGGCGGTGGAATAGCCCAGATCGACGACGGTGAGGGCGCAGTAATCGGGCCGGGCCCGCTCCAGGGCCTCCAGAACCGCCCGGTCGCCGTCCGGCCTGTCGACCCCCACCAGGACCTGGATGCGGCCGGCGAACAGCTGTTCATAGACCGAGGTGACGGCCCGTTCGAGCTCCGGCCGCAACACGGTGGGAACCACCACCGCTGCATCGAACGGGGTTTGCAGATCGACCACCGGTCAGCCTTGTCCGGTCGGGGACCGGGAGACGCGGGGCCATGTTGTTTCCATCGTTGTCTCCGCGGTCTAAGCTTCTTCGTGGACGTGAGAGATCGGTGCCATGGCCGAAGTGACGAACGAACCGGTTCTCGAAGGGCTCAAGGGTGTTCAGTCGAGCATGGCCGACCTGAAGGCGGGCCAGCACGAGGTCAAGTCCGAGCTCCAGGCCATACGGGGTCACATGCTGGCGCTGCAGACCGACATCAACAATCTCTACACGTCCGTCTCCGGCGTGGAAAGCCGCCTGGAACGGGTCGAGCGTCGCCTCAACCTCACCGACCAGACGCAGTAACGCCGTCTCAGCAGATGCGGGGGAGCTGCTCCCCGGCCAGCCAGTCGACGATGCGGGTGCCGCCCAGCGCCGTCTCCATCTGCACGAAGTGGTGGGGGTCCTCGGTGACCGTGCCGATGATGGCGGCGTCCTCACCCAGGGGATGGCCGCGCAGGGCGGCGAGCAGGGGCTCGGCGTCGGCGGCCGCGCACATGGCCACCAGCTTGCCCTCGTTGGCCACGTAGAGGGGGTCCAGGCCGAGCAGCTCGCAGGCCCCGTTGACGGCGGCCTTCACGGGGATGTCGCGCTCGCGCACGGTCATGCCCACGCCCGATTGCAAGGCGATCTCGTTGAGCACGGCGGCCAGGCCGCCGCGGGTGGGGTCGCGCAGCACGTGGACGTCCGGCACCGCCGCCACCAGGTCCGCCACCAGGCCGTGCAGGGCGGCGCTGTCGGACAGGATCTCGGTCTCGAAGGTCAGGTTCTCGCGCTTGGACATGACGGCCACCCCGTGGTCGCCCATGGTGCCGCTGACCAGGATGGCGTCGCCGGGCCGCGCCCGGTCGGCCGACGGCGCCACGCCGTCGGGCACCACGCCGACCCCGGTGGTGGTGATGAACACGCCGTCGCCCTTGCCCTTCTCGACCACCTTGGTGTCGCCGGTGACCACCGGCACGCCGGCGTCGCGGGCGGCGGCGGCCATGGACTGCACGATGGCCCGGAGGTCACCCAGCGGGAACCCCTCCTCGATGACGAAGCCGGCGGCGAGATACGTGGGCCGCGCCCCGGCCATGGCCACGTCGTTCAGGGTGCCGTGCACGGCCAGGGACCCGATGTCGCCGCCGGGAAAGAACAGGGGCGAGATGACGAAGCCGTCGGTTGTCATGACCATGCGCCCGGCGTCGACGGCGAAGGCCGCCTGGTCGTTGCGCTGGGCCAGATAGGGGTTGTCGAAGGAGCGCTCGAACAGCTCCTCGATGAGCTGGGCCATGGCCCGGCCGCCGCTGCCGTGGCTCAGGTCCACCCGGCCGTGGCGGAAGTCCAGGGGCCGGGCGCCGGGCCGTTTGGCGGCGCCGCCGTTCTCGGGCGCCGTCATGCCGTGGCCTGCTGGTCGCGGAAGCGGCCGAAGGTGTAATAAGCCGCGCACGCCCCTTCCGAGGACACCATGCACGAGCCCAGCGGCGTGTCCGGCGTGCACGCCGTGCCGAACACCTTGCAGTCGGTGGGCCGCTTGACCCCGCGCAGCACGTCGGCGCATTCGCAGGCCTTGTGGTCGTCGATGGTCCGTTCGGGCAGGCGGAAGCGGACCTCCGCGTCCAGGTCGGCGAAGGTTTCGCGCAGCTTCAGCGCGCTGTCGGGCATGGCCCCCAGACCCCGCCACTCGAAGCTGTCGCGGGTCTCGAACACCTCGTCCATCAGGTCCTGGGCCTTGCGGTTGCCCTCGCGGCTGACCACCCGGGTGTACTCGTTCTCCACCTCGCAGCGGCCCTCGTTGAGCTGGCGCACCAGCATGAGGATGGACTGCATCACGTCCAGGGGCTCGAAGCCCGAGATGACCACCGGGCGGCCGTAGCGCTCGGGACAGAACTCATAGGCCTTGGTGCCGATGACGGCGCTCACGTGGGCCGGCCCGACGAAGCCGTCCAGGGACACGGTCTCCCCGTCTTGCACCTCCGGGCTCTCCAGGATGCCGACCAGGGCGGCCGGGGTCAGCACGTGGTTGCAGAACACCGAGAAGTTGGTGAGGCCCTTGGCCACCGCCGTCTTGAGAGCGATGGCCGTGGGCGGGGTGGTGGTCTCGAAGCCGATGGCGAAGAACACCACCTGGCGGTCCGGGTTGTCCTCGGCGATGCGGATGGCATCGAGGCTGGAATACACCATCCGCACGTCGGCGCCGTCGGCGCGGGCCTTGAGCAGGCTTTCGCCGTCGGCGCCTGGCACCCGCATCATGTCGGCGTAGGTGCAGAGGATCACCCCGTCCTCGCGGGCCAGGTGGATGGCCATGTTCAGGCGGCCGATGGGCAGCACGCACACCGGGCAGCCGGGGCCGTGGACCATGCGCACGTTGGCCGGCAGCAGGTCGAGGACGCCGTAGCGGAAGATGGCGTGGGTATGGCCGCCGCAGAACTCCATGAGGTGGTAGGTGCGCCCGCCGTCGGCGTCGCGGGCGAGGGCGGCGGCCAGGTTGGCGCCCAGGCGCCCGTCGCGGAATTCCTCGATGTACTTCATGACGCGGCCTCCTGGATGGCGGTGTCCATCTCGGCGAACAGGGCCAGGGTCCGTTCCGCCTCCTCGGGGTCGAGGCGCGACAGCGCGAACCCCGTGTGGATGATCACGTAGTCGCCCACCTTGGCATCGTCCACCAGCGACAGGCTGATCTCCTTCTGCACGCCGCCCAGGTCCACCTTGGCCAGGTCGGCGCCCAGCAGCTCGGTGATCCGGGCCGGTATGGCGAGACACATGACTGGTCCTCCCTGTTTTGCTCTTGAAGCCTGACCGAAAACGACGTCTTGCAGGTCAAATGGTCAAAGGACTCCGGCCGAACGGATCTTCGTCACTCCCGCGCAGGCGGGAGTCCAGGGTTCCCGCGGTGTTTCTGGATTCCCGCTTGCGCGGGAATGACGAGTAGTCAGGGGGAGATCCATGGTAACCCATTGAAATTACGATGTTCATATTGAGTCAGACTCTTACATCCTCGCCAGTGCGACCGCCCACGCCTGGCCCAGGCTGACGGCGCCGTCGCCCGGGGTCAGGTGGACGGGGAACAGGGGGGTGATGCCCCGCTGCGGCAGCCCCGCGGCCAAGCCGCCGCTCAACACCTTGTTGAGGAAGCAGCCGCCGCACAGGGCCACGTCGGTCACCCCGGTCTCGGCGGCGGCGCGTGCCACCCAGTCGATCAGAGCCGCGATCAGGGTCCCGTGAAACAGGTCGGCGCCCGCCGCCGGTTCCATCCCCGGCAGCCGGTCGAGCAGCGGCGCCAGGTCGAGAACCCCGTCGGCGATGGTCCAGCCGCCGTCCATTGCCTGGGGCCGGCTGGCCATGGCCTCCAGGGCCATGGGCGCCTCGCCCTCGAAGGCGGCCACCGGCTTGACGCCGAGCAGGCCGCAGGCGGCGTCGAACAGGCGCCCGGCGCTGGACGTGGCCGGACAGTTGACGTCGCGGTCCAGCATCTGGGCGATGATCCCGGCGCCGGTCATGGTGGCGAACCGTTGTCCGATCTCGCCGCCGCGGCCCAGCCGGTGCAGGGCCGCCGCCCCCATGCGCCAGGGCTGGCGGGCTGCCGCGTCGGCGCCGGGCTGCTTGAGCAAGGCGAGATGGCCGAGGCGCCGGTAACCGTCGCGGTCGACATAGAGGAGCTCGCCGCCCCACGAGCCGTTGTCCGGGCCCAGGCCGAATCCGTCCAGCGCCAGCCCCAGCACCGGGCCGGTGAGGCCGTGCTCGGCCATGACCGCGGCCACGTGGGCGTGGTGGTGCTGCACCCCCACCGCCTCCGGGCCCAGGCCCAGGGCGTAGCGGGTGCTGTAGAAATCGGGATGGAGGTCGTGGGCCACCGCCACCGGGGCGACGCCGTCGAGCAAGCGGGCGACGGTGTCCTCGAACTGGTGCACCGCCTCGGTGGTTTCCAGGTTGCCGACGTCGTGGGAGACCAGCGCCTCGCCACCCTGGACCAGGCAAACCGTGTTCTTGAGGAAGGCCCCCAGGCCGAGCACGGGAGGCGCGGTCCCCGGCAGGGGGACCACATGGGCGACGACCACCCCACCGCCGTCGGCGGCGACTGCGGCGGACCGGCTCATGCGGGCTCCGCGGCGGCCTGCCGGCCCCGTTCCAGCCACGCGTACCAGTCGGCCAGGCCCTCGCCGGTGGTGGCTGACAGACGCAGCACCTCCACCGACGGATTGATGCGGCGGGCGAACTCGACGCAGCGGTCCACGTCGAAGGGCACATGGGGCAGCAGATCGACCTTGCTCACGATCATCACCGAGGCGGCGGCGAACATGTCCGGATACTTGATGGGCTTGTCCTCGCCGTCGGTGACCGAGACCAGCACTGCCTTGGACGCCTCGCCCAGGTCGAAGGCGGCGGGGCACACCAGGTTGCCCACGTTCTCGATGAACAGGATGCCGCCGGCGGCCGGGTCCAGGTGCTCCAGGGCGTGGCCCACCATGTGGCCGTCCAGGTGGCAGCCCTTGCCGGTGTTGACCTGGACCGCCGGGGCGCCGGTGGCGCGCACCCGCTCGGCGTCCACGTCGGTCCGCTGGTCGCCCTCGATGACGGACAGCGGGAAGTGGTCCCGCAGGTCCTCCAGGGTGCGCACCAGCAGGGTGGTCTTGCCGGCACCGGGGCCGGACATGAGGTTGACGGCGAACACCCCGCGCTCGGCCAGGAGACGCCGGTTGCCGTCGGCATAGCGGTTGTTCTCGGCCAGGATGTCCTGCTCGATGCGCACCACCCGGGCCTGGCTCAGGCCCGGCACGTGCACGCCCCCCAGGCCGCCGCCGAAATCCAGGTGGTCGTGGCCGTGACCGTGGTGGTGATGGTGGTCATGGTCATGATCGTGGTCATGATCGTGGTCATGGCTATGACCGTGACCGTGGTCATGATGATGGTCGTGGTCGTGGCTGTCCTTGCCGGCCGGCATGTCGGGCCGGCCGCAGCCGCAGACGGTGCACATCACGCCACCTCCAGTTCCTTGATCCGCAACTCGTCACCCCCCGTCACTTGCAACTGGTAACCGCCGCACAGTGGACAAGGGTCGTAACGCTCACCCACGGTCACCGTGTCCGAGCAGTCCATGCACCAGGCCCGCCCCGGCGTGCGAACGATCTCCAGGGTGGCATTCTCGGCCAGGGTGCCGCGGGTGACCGCCCGGAAGCAGAAGGTCATGGCCTCGGGCGCGGCGCACGACAGGGCGCCGATCTCCAGCCATACGGTCTTGACCCGATGGAAGCTCTGGGACTGGGCCTCCCGCTCCAGGACGGCGAGAACGCTTTCGCACAGGGCCATCTCATGCATGACCGGGCTCCACGACGGCGACGTCGCAGCGCACGCACGGATCGAGGGCGTTGACCAGCAGCGTGGCGTTGCGAGCAAGCCCCGGTCCGGCCGCGGCGCCGGCGAGGCCGCGGGCCAGGGGTCCTTCGGCATGGAAGTTCCATTCCGTCGGCGCCAGGATCTGGTAGCGCATGACCTGTCCGCCGCCCACTTCGACCCGGTGCACCAGCCGGCCGCGCGCGGCCTCGACGGCGCCGATGCCGGAGCCCGCCACGGTGGTCTCCACCGGCGACCCGTCATGGTCGGACAAAACCGGCAGGATTTCACGCATTTTCTCGGGCATTGCCGTCATCTCGACCATGCGCGCCGCCAGCCGCGCCAGCAGCCCGTTGCCGGTATGGCGGACCGTGTCGGCGATCAGCGGGTGGCTGCCCATGCGGGCGGCGGGCCCGGTCTCGTGGACGGCCCCGTGCCAGGTCGGCCGGGCCAGGAAGGCGCCATTGCGGTCGGCGTCCAGCACCGCGTCGAGCTCGGCCCGGTCGAGGTCGGGCAGGGCGGTGACCGGGCTGGCGCCGAAGTCCGCCAATCCGTCGTCGTCCACCGCCGCCGCCAGCCGGGCCGCCGGCGTGCCGCGGCTTTGGGCCCAGCGCAGCAGGGCGTCCATGTGCGCGCCGTCGATGCGGTAGGGAGCCAGGGCTTCGTCCAGGGTGTCGATGGCGGCGGTGGCGGCCGCGCGGTCCGGCCTCAGCCGGCCGCCGCCGGGTCGGGCCCAGGGACCGTCGGGATAAAGCGCCGCGCCCAGTTGGGCGGCGGCGTCTCCGACCGCCGCGATGGCCGCCACGTCCGCCTCCTCGCGCAGCAGCCGGGGCCAGTCCAGGTTGGCCCGCAGGTGGTGCTCGCGCGCCGTCTCGGCCAGCAGCAGCAACTGGCGGGCCGCCGCCTGGGGCGGGGCCGCGACGATGCCCAGGGCATCCTCGCAGGCGGCCAAGCCAGCATGGGTCTGGGCGACGCCGCACAGGCTGAACACCCTGGGCAGCAGGTCGAGGGCCGTCTCGATGGGCCGGCCGTGGAAGACGGCGGAGGCGCGCACCGGGCGGGTCGAGTCGATGGAAACATGGCCGACCCGGCCGCCCTCGACCTCGAGGGCGACGGCGATGCGCGCATCCCAGGCGCCGCCGCTCGGCCCGGAGTCATCCATGGTGGGAGCGGTCCCGACCGCCGCCGGCGAGAAACGCGCGCCGGCTCATCTGCGGGCCGTCGGGCGCCGCGTCGGCGTCCTCGGCCGGGGGCTCGAACAGCAGGCGCAGGGCCTCCTCGGCGACCTGGCGGGCCGTGTCCGGGTCGCCGAACTGGCCCATGGGGGAATAGAGCGAGCAGCTCTGATAGGGCCCGCAGGCCTCGCCGACGCCGAAGATGAACTCGCACGGCCCGGCGGGGAGCTGCCACGTGGACTTGTTCCCGGGGTAGCGGTCCGCCCATGCTGCCGGGTCGCGGGCCAGCAGCACCACGTTCATGAACCACGGCGTGATGACGACCCCGGCCCAGGTGTCCTCCCAGGGGCGGAAACCCACCGCCTCGACGGTCAGGGCCGGGTTGTGGATGGGCAGGTCGCGCATGCGCGCGTCGGCGGCCCGGAACTCGGCGAGCAGGGCGTCCACGCGCGCCGCCATGGCCGACGGGTCGGCGTCCATCACGCCACCTCGGCCAGCACCTCGGCCAGACGGGCGGCGCTGTCGCGCAGGTCCTCGTCCGGCGCCGCCACGGCCGTGGGCACGTCCACCACCTCGATGGTGTTCAGCAGCAGGGTGTCGTCGGCGTTGAAGTAGAGCACCCGCCAGACGTGGCGGCAGGCGGTGCTCACCACCCGGCAGTTCCCGTAACCGCGGGACAGCGCCGTGACCGGTCCCTGGCCCAGCACCCGCTCCATCAGCGCCAGGTCCTCGGGGCTCACCGGCAGGTTGCTCAGGTTGATGACGTGGGCCGGGTCGGCGGCCCGGCAAACGGCGGCGCGGTCGCGGATCTCGGCCAGGATGGGCCGGGCGTTCATGGTGCCGTCGCCGTCGTCGCCGACGGCCACGTCGGGGTGCGTCCCCGAGGCCAGCACGGCCGGCAGCATGGCGGGGTAGGGGCCCACCTCGACCCGGTCCACGGCAAGGCCGCCATCCCCGTCCCCCGACTGGACCCGCCACAGGCCCGGCATGGAGGACTCCTGGACCCGGGTCTCTTCGGGGCCGGCGATGACCATGCTGACCTCGCCTTCCCCGAGGACGTCGTCGACCAGGGCCCGATTCTCGGCATCCAGATCCATCAGGTCGACGGGTTCCGGCGCGGCGCCGGCCAGGCGGGCATCGAGGGCCGCCGCCACGCGGGCCAGGGCGTCCCGCGCCGGCGCGAGATCGGCGTCCGCCTCCGGACGCGAGTGCTTTGCGGGCAGGAAGAACGGAGTGCCCGCCGCCGTGTCCACCTTGGTGGGGCCGCCCATCAGGAGGCTCCTTGGGCCTCGGCCGGCGCGTCGGCGGGCAGGGCCTGGGTGGCGCCGGTCAGCAGGGCGTGCAGGCGGCTCACGTAGACGCCCCAGTCCTGCATCTTCGCGATGGACCCGGCATACGCCCCGTCGCGCACCACCACCAGGGCGGGCAGGGCCAGGACTCCGAACCGGGCCATCAGGCCGGCCTCCGCGGCGCGGTCGGCGACGGCGGCGCGGACCGACGGTCCCATGGCGGATAACAGCTCGGGCAGCACCACGGCCACGTCGTTGGTCTCGCGGTTGGTGGCGGGATCGCCGGTCAGGAACAGGATGCCGGGCCCGGACGCGGTGAGGAACGCCTGGGCGCCGTCGCCATCGACGACGGGCACGCCGAACTCGGCGGTCAGGCGCTCGATGAGGGGCGACGCCATTCCATCAATCCCCGCCCCCCGGTTTCAGGTGCTCCGGCAGCTCGGGCTCGCGGTCCACCAGGTCGGCGAACAGGTGGTCCACCGGCTTCCCCTCCAAAGCCAGGGCCACGGCCTCCAGGGCCTGCTCCATCTTGATCGCGGTGTCCTCATCGATGGCCGCCTGGGCGATGCCCATGGACGTGACCACCCACGCCCCCACCGGCTGCGGCCCGATCAGCGCCATGTCGATGCGCCTCTCGCCGTTGCGCCCCTCGCATTGGGCGAACAGGCCGTCGGGTGCCACCACACGCATGGGAATGCCGATGCACATCGGTTCAGGACCCGTCGGCGGCGTCGCGGCGCTCGTAGGCGGCGCGGCCGATGGCCGTGCTGAACAGGGCCTCGCCGGCGTCGGGCGTGCCGGTACGGGGACGCGCGGGTGCGTCCCAGGCGGCGAGCTGCTCGACCGCCACGGCGAGGGCGGCCGAAAGCGCATCGCGCACCGGGTCGCTCAGGCTGGCGCCGAAGGCGTCGAGAACCGCCGGCTGCACGCCGATGACCACGATCTCATCGGGTGCGTTGCCGAGGATGTCGACGGTGGCCAGCACGTCCTGGAACGAGGTCTGGTGCATGTCGATCTTGCCGCCGCCCAGTCGCGGCACCTCGTCGCCGCGCAGCACCTTCAGGGTGCCCGGCGCGAGTTTGTAGTCGACGGCATCGAAGACGATGACCCGCCGCGCCGCCTGCAGCATGGGCACCAGGTACAGGCCCTGGGTGCCGCCGTCCACCAGGCGGACCCGGTCCTCGGGCACGTGGTAGCGGCGCTGCAGTTCCTCGACGGCGCGCACGCCGAAGCCGTCGTCGGCCCACAGCAGGTTGCCGATGCCCAGAACCAGGATTTCGGTGTCGTCGTCCATGGGGTCGCCGTCCGGGTCGCGTCGTGGCGCTACCATTCTACTCGGGGCGGTCGTCCTTGAACATGCGCTCGCCGCTGATCATGGTGCTGATCATGCTCTGCCGCGACATGATGTCCTCGCGGACGGCCGTGTAGATGTGCAGGGTGGCGAACACGATCAGCGCCCACATCCCCAGGTGATGCCAGGTGTGCACGTCCTGGCTCTGGCCGAACAGCGGGATCACCCAGCCGAACATCTGGTCCTGCCAGCTGCCCGCGCCCGCCCCCTCGCTGTAGAGCGCGAAGCCGGTGAAGATCATGAACAGCAGGTAGAGCATGAAGATGAACATGGAGATCTGGGCCAGGGGATTGTGGCCCACCCACTTCTTGGGCTCCTTGACGGCGAAGAAGTACCACGCGGCCATGTGGGCGGCGCCGGCCCACCACCACCCCTTGTGCAGGGGCAACGTGAAGGCCTCGCGGGCGTGGTGGTTGCCGACGATGGCCCAGTAGATGCGGAACAGGAAGGAGATCGCCAGGAAGTAGCCGGTGACGAAGTGGACGAAGCGGATGTAGCCCATCACGTAGTGCTCGCCCGTCTCGCCCGTGGTCGTCGGAAGCGGGCTGCCGATGAAGTAGCCGGTGACGCCGAGGACGATGAGGAAGACGACCATCAGCCAGTGCCACAGGCGGATGGGCCATTCGAAGACGAACACCGAGATGCGGTTGATACGGCCCTCGTCGCCCGTGCGGATGGCGGGCTGCCCGGTGACGGGATCGATGCGCAGTTCGTCGTCGTAAGTGGACATGGTGGCAATCCCTTGTCTGAACGTCGGCCGTCGGCGGGTCGCCGCGGGTCAGCGGATCTTGGTCACCGCGATCTCGCGGCCGTCCGGGCCGATGACGTGGGAGGCGCAGGCCAGGCACGGGTCGAAGCTGTGGATGGTGCGCAGGATCTCCAACGGCTGCTCCGGGTCGGCCATGGGCGTGTCGAGCAGGGCCGCCTCGTAGGCCCCGATGTTGCCCGCGTGGTCGCGCGGCGAGGCGTTCCACGTCGACGGCACCACCGCCTGGTAGTTGTCGATCTTGCCCTTCTTGATGGTCACCCAGTGCCCCAGGGCCCCGCGCGGTGCCTCGACGAAGGCGCAGCCCTGGGCCTCGTCGGGCCAGGTCTCGGGCGCCCACATGTCGGTGTTGGCGGTGGACAGGTCGCCGGCCTTGATGTTGGCGATCAGCCGGTCCATGTAGTGCTTCAGCTTGTGGGCCGACCACGAGCACTCGAGGCCGCGGGCCGCCGTCCGCCCCAGGGTGGAGAAGATGGCCGGCAGCGGTACGTCCAGGTGCTTGAGCACCATGTCCACCGGCTCCTTGAACTCCGGGTTCCCCTGCACGTAGCCGACCACGTAGCGGGCCAGCGGTCCCACCTCCATGGCGTGGCCGCGCCAGCGCGGCGCCTTGAGGAAGGAGTACTTGGCCTCCTCGTCCAGGGCCTCGATGTTGGTCTTGGAGCCCTTGGTGTTGGCGCCGAGGGTGAAGTTGGGGTCGGTGATGCCCTGGAACGGATGGATGCCCTTGCTCTCGTCCGGGTAGTTGTACCAGGAATGGGAGACGTACTCGTGGACCTGCTCCAGGTCCATGAGGCTCACGTCGTGCACCGTGCTGAGGTCACCGTTGATGATGGCGCCGCGCGGCATCTCCAGGCTTTCCGGCGAGTGGTCGTTGGCCCGCTTGGGCACGTCGCCGTAGGACAGCACGCTCTTGGACGACAGGCCGCCGCCCAGCGCCCCCCAGTCCTTGTAGAACGACGCGATGGCCAGCAGGTCGGGGATGTACACCTGGTCGATGAAGGTGATGGTGCGGTCGACGATGGACTTGGCGAGGTTGAGCCGCTCCATGTTGATGGCGCCGACGGCGCCGGCGTCGCTTAGGTTGATGGGGCTGGGGACGCCGCCGACCAGCCAGTTGGGGTGCGGGTTCTTGCCGCCGAAGATGGTGTGGATGCGCACGATGTCCTTCTGGAAGTCGAGCGCGTCCAGGTAGTGGGCCACCGCCATCAGGTTGGCCTCGGGCGGCAGGCGATACGCCGAATGGCCCCAGTAGGCGTTGGAGAAGGGGCCGATCTGGCCCGATTCGACGAACCGCTTCAGGCGCCCATGCACGTCGCGGAAGTAGCCCGGCGAGGACTTGGGCCACGGCGAGATGGACTGGGCCAGCGCCGACGTGGCCTTGGGGTCGGCGCTCAGCGCGCTGACCACGTCCACCCAGTCCAGCGCGTGCAGGTGATAGAAGTGCACCAGATGGTCCTGGGCGTACTGGGCCAGGTGCATGATGTTGCGGATGATGTTGGCGTTCTCGGGGATCTCGATGCCCAGCGCGTTCTCCACGGCGCGGATCGAGGTCAGCGCGTGCACGCCCGTGCACACGCCGCAGATGCGCTGGGTGAAGGCCCAGGCGTCGCGCGGGTCGCGGCCCTTGAGGATGATCTCGATGCCGCGCCACATGGTGCCGGACGAGACGGCGTTGCGGATCACGTTCTGCTCGTCGACGTTGACCTCGATGCGCAGGTGCCCCTCGATGCGGGGGATCGGGTCGACCACCAGGCGGCGGCCGGCGTTGTCGAGGTTGAACCCGTTGGGTGTCTGCATGGCTGCCATTGTCTGAATCCCTCCCCGACCCTCAGCCCTGGCCCTGTCCGGACCGCTCGGCCTTCTCGTCGGCCTTGTCGAGGGTGCGCCTGACCACGCTCATGGCGGCATGCACGGCCACCGCCGCGCCGACGCCGATGGCCACGCCGGCACCCACCGTCTCGGCGTTGTCCTCGATGCCGAACTGATGGATGTCGGTGACCCGGTCGTAGAAGGACCCCTTGTCCCAGAACCCGTCCTCCGAGCACCCCAGGCAGCCATGCCCGGAGCCGATGGGGAAGGAGACCCCCTGGTTCCACATGACCGTGGAGCAGGCGTTGTAGGTGGTCGGCCCCTTGCAGCCCATCTTGTACAGGCAGTAGCCCTTGCGCGCCCCGTCGTCGTCCCAGCGCTCGACGAACTGGCCGGCGTCGAAGTGGCCGCGCCGGTAGCACTTGTCGTGGATGCGCTGGCCGTAGAACATCTTGGGCCGGCCCTGGCGGTCGAGCTCGGGCAGCCGGTCGAAGGTGAGGATGTAGCTGAGCACGCCGGTCATCACCTCGGCGATGGGCGGGCAGCCCGGCACCTTGATCACCGGCTTGTCGAGCACCACCTTGTGCACCGGCGTGCCGCGGGTCGGGTTGGGCTTGGCCGTCTGCACGCAGCCGAAGGAGGCGCACTGGCCCCAGGCGATGACCATGGCGGCGTCCTTGGCGGCCCGCCTCAGGTTCTCGGCGAAGGGCTTGCCGGCGACGAAGCAGTACATGCCGTCCTCGTTCAGCGGCGCGTCGCCCTCCACGGCCAGCACGTACTCGCCCTTGTGCTCCTCCATCACCTTCTCGGCCACGGCCTCGGCCTGGTGCCCGGCGGCCGCCATGATCAGGTCGTCGTACTCGAGGTTGATCATGGACAGCACCACGTCGCCGACCAGCGGGTGGGCCGAACGGATGAAGGACTCCGAGCAGCAGGTGCACTCGTTGCCGTGGAACCAGATCACCGGAATCCGCGGCTTGGTCTCCATGGCGTGGGCGATGCGGCCCGACATGGCCGGGGCCAGCCCCATGGACGCGGCGGTCATGCTGCAGAACTGCATGAAGCTGCGGCGCGTGATCCCACGCCGGCGGATCACGTCGTAGAACGTCTGGGTATGCGACATACGGGCCTCCCTCCCAACCGTCGCGGCGGTGGCGTTTTTCGGTTGATCTTATTTTTGGACGTTTTGGTCTTGTTATTGCGTCGGGTCTGCCGACCAACGCCGCGTCTCCTGACGCGGCGTGTCACGTCCTTCCGCACAAGAAATCCGTCCCCCAGGAAGGCGGGGGAATATTACAGGCATGTGCGCGCAAATACAAGCTACGGGAAAAGTTGAGAGTGATTATTATCAGCCCGTCCGCAGTAGAGGCATTAAATATATTATCTTTTACTTATACGAATTCCACTCCTCGAAAGAACTACAACAAAGAAAGGCCATTCGTGCGACTCGGTCTTTGTTTGCGGCCCGGAACGCGGTCTCCGGACAATACCTGACGGCGGCAATGATATACCGGGACGTCCGGGGGCGGCCGCGCCTGCGTGACCCGGGAATCACGCGGGTCGCGCAGGCGCTGATCGTCCCGCGCACCGATTCACGTCATTGGTGTGAGGGCGGGCTACCGCCCGATGGGGGTCCGCGCCGAGGGGAGGGCCGCGGCGCCGCCGCAGGCGGGGCAGGGAACCAGGCCGTCGGCCGGCAAGGTCAGCGGCCGCGCCGGATGGCGTTGGCCGGCGAGTCCTGGCGCCGCCACAGCTCCTCGGCCGCCGAGGCGCCTCTCCAGGCGTCCTCCTCGTGGGGATGGTGGGCGATGAGGACGCCCGCCGCCAGGGTGTCGACGACCGCCCACGACTCGGCGATGTGATCGAAAACAACGGTGTAGCGCATGTCCGTTCTCTCATCCGGGGCGTTGTTCGGCGTCGGCAGCGTAAGGCCGAGACCGTCAACAAACGGTTAACGGCGACGGCGGTGCCTCACGGCCGCGCCCGGAACCGCCTCCGAATTCGCGCCAAAGAACGTGGCTCTTCGACGGAACAAGTGGGATTGGCACGGTTGCGGATGGGATCGAAACTCTGCTGGGTGCCGGTTCCAGGCGAGTTTCAACCGCTTTCGAACGGACAGCGGACCTTGGTCCGTTTTGTCGGGAAGTTCTCTTCGTGACCCATTTTTATTCAAAGCGCCCCTTCTTGTGGCACGACGTCAGGAGTAGTGAACGTCCATCTCAGATTGGTGTAAGCACTGTTTCTGGTTCCAACCGGAATAGGCCCCTGATGAGACTCAATGCCATTCCCTTGGTAACGGCCTTGCTACCGGTTCTCGCGGTCCACGTCTGCTATCTCTTGGCCGCCGGTCAGGGCCATGTCTCATGGTGCTTTCCCTATTTCCCAGACTGCGTATCCATTAGCGCCACTGGGCGTCATGCCCCCGAAAGAGTCCTCTTCCGCACCGCCATCATCCCGACCTCCGTTCTGATGATGGTTTATTGGAAGCTTAGTCTGGAGTGGCTCAAGGCACTCGGTACCCACATGCCCCACCTCAACGGCGCCATGATGTGGATCGGGATGATCGCTGCTGTGGGCCTGTTCATTTATTCAAGTGTTTTGGGCGAGGTGGGCGAGCTTTACCGCCAGCAGCGTCGCATCGGCATGATCCTTTTCTACATCTTCACATTTCTTGCCCAACTCCTGATGACGGTTCAGGTCGCGGCAGTGGTCGGAAGGGGAAGAGCAACAGTATCCCTGCCAGTTTTCCGAGGGTTACTGGCGTGTTCAGGATTGGTTGCCACCCTTGGGGCGATGAGCCTGCTATCGTGGGCATTCTACGACGATTACCGCCGCTACGAGGATGCGTTCGAGTGGGGAATCACCCTGTTGATCTTGGCGCACACCTTCGTCACGTACTTCGCTTGGCGCCGCAGCGGGTTTCGAGCAGGGTTCACCGTGTCCGATTCAGTGAGGTCCAAGGACGGGTCGATAACCTGATGGTATGGAAATCCATCGCCCCTCGGTCTGACGGCCGCTTGAGCCCCATATGCGGACCTTTCAGTTTCCAACGACGGCTTCAGGTCGTACCTCGGACCCTTATCAAGGGAGGCGCTGACCGCCCTTCCGCGATGACCCGACATACGTCTGGCGATTTCCGTTATCACAGCTCGGAGGTCCGCTTGGCCCTCGGGTTCGGATGAAATCCGCCGGCGCTTGGGACGGTGATTCGTACGGATTGGGTCAGGTCTTGAATGTTGAAGGCCCGGCCGACGCAACGCATTCAAATTTCAAGACCTGACTCCCACTTTTGACAACCTCGGCTGGATTTCCTCATTGCAAACCGTTCCGGCGGTCGCCAGCTTTGTGGCCCTGAGCGGACAGGGGGCTCGACGTGAGGATTCTCGCTCGGTCGGAGTCGTTCAGCCTGGGTCACGAGTTCGAGAACGTGGTCCTTGTCGACAGGAACAGGGGATCACAACGGGCCATCGCGCACCACTATGGCGATCCGACCTGTGGCCTGATCGGCCCGAACGACGAATGGTTCGTCGTCGGTGGGGAAGGCGTCACTTTCTTCGATCCTCGTCGCGGCGTTGCCGAGTTCTTTCGCCGCGGGTGTCCCCCCCACGAACGATCCCAAGCGACATGGTTCGTCCACGCCATGCGCCTGGACGGCCCCGATATGGTCCGCATCCTGTTCGACCCCTGGTCCGACTACGCCTCGGTTTGGGCGTTGAGAGCCTCGAGTCTTGAACTGCTGAAGATTCGCGACGGACCGTCATTGGCCAACCGGGCGTATCAAGAGAACGTCGCCTTTTGAGGGGGCGGCAACGACGCCGCTGCCTCCGATGCCGCCCGCACCCGCCGGCGCGACGTCGGCCACACGGTCACCTACTGGCAGTAAACGGATAAAGGCAGCCGGCTTCATGTCGTCTCTGGCTGAACTCGGCAGTTCGGGGCATCCCAGAGGAACGGCGACTTCCGGAACGAGGCCGGACACGGGCGTTGTCTTGCCTCGGGGGAGGCTGGCAGCGCCAGTCCCGCAATTCCATTCATCACGTCGAAGAGCCAAATATGTCCATAAAAGGTGGATTATTCCTAGAAAATGTGTTTTAATACCTAATGCGTCTTTTGCCGGACCGCAGCGCGGAGGGGGAATGGAGATGCTGACAAACGCTCACAAATGCTGACGTTCCGTGGGGGAGGGGCGGGATTTGTTTGTTTTCAAAGGCTTGTTTCGCCGTGGGTATCGCAGTGGTCAGCGCGAAGTCGGCAACGACGCAGCAATCGGGCGCCGAAATGTCGCGTACCCGTCACACCAGGGCGCGCCTCGCGCATGCCGCCGCCTCACCGGCTGCCGCGGCGCGCCACCGCGATGCCGGCCAGGATGACCACGGCGCCCGCGCCCTGCCAGGCGCTCACCGCCTCGCCCAGGATCACCCAGGCGAGGAGGGCGGCCACCACCGGCTGCACCAGCAGGCCGACCGAGGAGAACGCCGCGGGCAGATGGGCCAGGGCATAGGCGATCAGGCCCTGGCCGGCGGCCTGGGAGACCAGCGCCAGGCCGAGCAGGATGCCCCAGCCGTAGAGGGTGGGGGCGATCAGGGACTCGCCGGCGGCCAGGGTCACCGGCAGCAGAACCGCGGCGGTGGCGGTGGTGCTCCAGGCCATCACGCTGACCGTCGAGAAGCGCGCCCGCACGCGGCCGACGGTGAGGATGTAGGCGGCGTAGAACATGGCGGTGACCAGGCCCAGGCCGTCGCCCAGCAGGTTGTCGGGTTGGAAGGCTGCGTTCTGGCCGACCAGGACGCACACCCCGACCACGGCCAGGGTCATGCCGACCAGGAAGGTGCGGGTGAAGCGCTCGCGGAACAGCAGGAGGCCGCCCAGGGTGACGAAGATGGGCGCGAAGTTGGCGAGCAGGGTCGAGTTGGCCACCGTCGTGTAGCGGATGGACCAGTGCCAGAAGGCCAGGTCGCCGGCGAAGAACACGCCGGCCAGGACCAGCACCGCGTAGTCCCGGGGGCCGGCCGGCCGCCCGCCGCCGTCGGGGCGGCGGTGCACCGCGCCCCACAGCCACAGGGCGGGCAGGGCCAGGAAGGCCCGGTGGAAGGCCGTGGCCGTCGGCTCCAGCTCGCTCAGGCGCACGAAGATGGGGGAGAACGCGATGCCCAGGGCGCCGGCGGTGAGCGCCAGCAGGGCGATGCGGGCGAGGCGCCGGTCGGCGTCGGAGGGAGGGGCGGTCTCGGTCATGGGCCGCATGTATCGGGTTTCGGCGCGCCGTGCCAGCGCTGTCTCCGAGCCGGTCGTTCCGTTGTCCATGCGTAGCCCGGTTTTGCGCTATAGTCCGGGCCATGTTCGAATCGGCCACCGAGAAGGCGCCGGCCCGCACCTCGTTGACCGGGCCCGACGATCCCCCGGTCTACGAGTTCCACAATCCGCACGGCACGGCGCCGCTGATGCTCATCTGCGACCACGCCAGCCGCCTGATCCCGGCGGCCATGAACAACCTGGGCCTGGACGACTGGGTGTTCGACCGCCACGTGGCCTACGACATCGGCGCCGCCAACGTGGCCAAGCGCCTGGCCAATCGGCTGAACGCGCCGCTGATGCTGGCCGGGTACTCGCGGCTGCTCATCGACTGCAACCGCCAGCCGGGCGACCCGCAGTCCATCCCCGAGGTCAGCGACGGCATCGCCATCCCCGGCAACCAGGGCCTCAGCGAGGAGGAGCAGGAGGCCCGGGCCGAGGCCTTCCACTGGCCCTATCACCATGCCATCACCAACGCCATGGCCCATCTGTGGCGCATCGGCCCGCCGCCGCTGCTGTTCTCGGTGCACAGCTTCACGCCGACCCTGAACGGCGAGGACCGCTACTGGGACATCGGCGTGCTGTGGAACCGGGACCCCCGGCTGGCGGTGCCGCTGATCGGCAAGCTGCGCAGCCACGAGGGCCTGCACGTGGGCGACAACGAACCCTATTCGGGCCTCGACCTGGCCTATTCCATCGACCTCCACGCGGGCGCCGGCGGCCTGCCCAACTGCGCCGTCGAGATCCGCCAGGACCACGTGGAGACGGAGGACGAGGCGGAGCGCTGGGCCGGCCTGCTCGGCGACGCCCTGGCGGAGATCATGGCCATGGACAACCTGCACCGGGTCGAGCGGTTCTGACATGACCTTCCCGGGGGCCCCGCTGACCATCGGCGTCGAGGAGGAGTACCTCCTGGTCGACCGCGAGACGCGGGACCTGGCCGTGGATCCGCCCAAGGAGATGCTGGCCGAGTGCGAGGCGCGCATCCAGGACCTGGTGCGTCCCGAGTTCATGCGCTCCCAGATCGAGGTCGGCACCCGGGTGTGCCGGACCGTGCAGGAGGCCCGCCAGGACCTGGCCTGGCTACGGCGCACCGTGGCCGAGGTGGCCGACACCTACGGCCTGGCGCCCATCGCGTCGTCGACCCATCCGTTCTCCACCTGGCGGCGCCAGCAGCACACGGACAAGGAGCGCTACCACACCCTGGCCCGGGACATGCAGACCCTGGCCCGGCGCCTGCTGATCAGCGGCATGCACGTGCACGTGGGCATCGACGACAACGACCTGCGCATCGACATCATGAACCAGGTCGGCTACTTCCTGCCCCACCTGCTGGCGCTGAGCACCTCGTCACCCTTCTGGCGCGGCGACAACACGGGGCTCAAGTCCTACCGCCTCAGCGTCTTCGACGAGCTGCCGCGCACCGGGCTGCCGGAGAAGTTCGCCTCCTACGGCGAATACGTGCGCCACGTGGACGTGCTGGTCGATGCCGGCATGTTCGAGGACGCCACCATGCTGTGGTGGGACATCCGGCCCAGCCACAAGTTCCCGACCCTGGAGATGCGCATCACCGACGTGTGCACGCGCCTCGACGACGCGGTGGCCATCACCGCCCTGTTCGTGTGCATCGTGCGCATGCTGTGCCGGCTGCGCTACGACAACCAGCGCTGGCGCGAGTACTCCAACATGCTGGTCCAGGAGAACCGCTGGCGCGCCCAGCGCTACGGCAACGACGAGGGGCTGGTGGACTTCGGCAAGGGCGAGGTGGTGCCGTGCGGCGATCTGCTGGACGAGCTGATCGTCCTGGTGGCCGAGGACGCCGACGCCCTGGCCTGCATGCCGGAGGTGGAGAGCGCCCGCGGCATCCTGGAGCGCGGCACCAGCGCCGACCGCCAGCTCGCCGTGTTCGACGCCGCCGTCGCCGCCGGGGCCGACCGCGAGGCCGCCCTCGACCAGGTGGTCGACATGCTCATCGCCGAGACCATGGAGGGGCTGTAGGCGCTATTCAAACGCAGTGGTCGCCGAGGTGGCGCGGAGGACGCGGAGAAGATCTCCCGCGCCGCTTCGCGGCGCATCCCCTTCTTCCTCGGCGTCCTCAGCGTCCTCTCTGCGACCCCCGCGTTCAGTTCCTCCCCGGCCACCCGCCGCCAGGATTTTTTTGCCGGGGTGCTCTCACTCCACCGCCGTGTGCTTCTCGATGGCCGCTTGCAGGGCCTCGTAGAGCTCGCGGCCGACGGCGCCGCCGTCGCCGGCGATCTTGTCGCGGATCACCGCCCGCATGGCGTCCACGTGGGCCTTGACGATCTCCACCGCGTTGTCGCCGGTGGCGCAGTTGCCCAGCGTGGTCTCGTAGAGCATCTTGCCGAAGGTGCTGACCAGGGGATAGCCGAAGGTGCCTCCCTGGCCCCGCAGCTCGTGGGCCAGCAGGTTGATCTTCTCGAATTGCTGGATGCGGCTGCCCGGGGTCGCCAGGGCCTCCTCGCACAGAGTGCCGAGCTGGCCCAGGTACTCCTGCGCCCACTTGGTGAAGTCCAGGGATGCCCGTTCGAGCTCGCCTTCCGCCTCCTGCAGCAGCTGGGTCGGCAGCTCGCCCGGCCCGGCGGAGCTGGACCCCGCCGCCTTCTCGCGCAGGCGGTTGGGCAGCCGGAAGTACCAGACGTCGGTGTCCGTCTTCGGCTTCACCACCTTGTCGGCGGAATAGACGATGACCACGTCCTCTTCCCGCGTGCGGCGCCGCTCCTCGCCCCGGGGGGGACGCTTCTTGCGGCGGCGGTCGGGGCCGAAGTAGTGGCGGGTGGTGACGAACTGGCGGGGCCGGTCGATGACCCGCAAGAGGTGCCCGTAGACCGACTCGGCGGAGAACGGCTTGGCCAGGAACTCGGTCACGCCGAGGTCGCGGGCGGCGTTGACGTACTGCGCGTCGGCGGCGCCCGACAGCATGACGACGGGGATGAACCGGTTGGGCGAATCCTCGGCCGTGCGCAGCCAGCGCAGCAGCAGCAGCCCGTTGATGGGCGCCATCAGCAGGTCGGCGATGACGATGTCGACGGCCGACGCGCCGGCCTGCCCGGGCTTGGTGGACACGGTCTGGAAGTACTCGATCGCTTCCTGGCCGTTGCCGGCCAGGCGGATCTGGCCGATCTGGAAATGGCGCAGCAGGCTCTCGAGGATGTTGCGGACGTAGGTGTTGTCCTCGACGAGAAAGAGGCTGAAGCGGTCGAGACTGTAGACAGGCACGCGCGTCTCCCCCGATGCCTGATACCGGCGCGCCTTTGCGCCGACTTGCGAAGCGCCGTGACGGCGCGCCGAAAAGCCCGCGCGGCGCTCGAGCGCCACCGCCTTCGCATGACATGGCCCGGAGGGTCTTGTCATTGGCGGGGCGGTATGGGGAATTGGTACCTTGTTTTGCAAGGCGTTGGCAACTCGCGCCCGCCGGCCGCCGGCATCGGACCGGCCGAACCGCCTCTTGCACCGGCATCGCGCTGGCGACTATGGTCCGCGCCGACCGGGCACGGGGAAGGAGGATCGGACCATGGCGGACGTGGGTGGCGTGGCGGCCGAACGGCTGCGGGCGTTCGTCGAGCGCATCGAGCGCTTGGAGGAGGAGAAGACGGCGCTGGTCGCCGACATCCGCGAGGTCTACTCCGAGGCCAAGGGGGCAGGATTCGACGTCAAGGTCCTGCGCCAGATCCTCCGCCTTCGGAAGATGGACCAGACCGACCGCCAGCGCCAGGAGGAGCTCCTGGACGTCTACCTGCGCGCCCTGGAGATGTGACTCAGAGGCCCCCCAGGTCGTCCGCGAACTCGGTGAAGACCCGGCTCAGGCCCTCGTTGAGGGCCTCGACGGTGGCGGCCACGCTGCCGTCCCCGGCGGCCACGTCGGCCCGGTAGGTCTCCAGGAACATCAGCCGGCCGTCCACGCTGCGCAGGGCCAGCTCCAGCTCCACCAGGGCCCGCGGCGGCGGCCCCATGGTCCCTTCCAGGCGGCGGATGCGCCCGGCCAGGACGTAGTCCACGTCGACCCGCATCTCCGGGGTGACCACCCGGGTCGCCAGCCCGGCGGCGCGCAGGTAGTCGACCAGCCGGTCACGCACCATCACGGTCGGCGGCTCGGTCCAGAAGTCGTAGGCCCGCTCCATCAGCTCGTGGGGGCGGTCGGGCACGCTGTAGACGATCGGGCGCTGGGCGGTGAGGCCGTCGGC
The DNA here is from genome assembly GCA_028277795.1 of Rhodospirillales bacterium. Classification (GTDB taxonomy): domain Bacteria; phylum Pseudomonadota; class Alphaproteobacteria; order Rhodospirillales; family JANQFP01; genus JANQFP01. The sequence goes on along the minus strand of JANQFP010000036.1, from coordinate 10,994 downwards.
GTCGAGGCGCTCCACCTCCAGGGTGCCGTTGAACCGGGGCGCCGCGGCGGGGGCGGCCGATTCGACGGCGGCCAGCCGGTAGAAGCGGTCCACCGGCGCCGGGTCCTGGACGCACGCGGCCAGCGCCAGGCATGCCGCCGCCGCGGCCACCAACGCCCGCATCCGCCGTCGGGCCCCGGCCCCGCTGCGCCTGCGCCCGGCCATCACCGGCCGTCCGCCGCTTCCGGCGGCCGCCGGCCGCCCAGCAGCAGGCCCGGGTTCTGGCGGATCTGGCGGGTGAACTCCAGCATGTTGCGCGACGCGCCCTCCAGGTTCTGGTTCATGCTCTCGATGCGGCGGGCCAGGGACTCGGCCACGTGGCGCACGTCCTCCACCGACTGGGCGACGTCGGTGCGGTTCTCGCCGACCACCGCCGCCATGTCGGCGGTCAGCCCCCGCAGGTCCTTGGCCAGCGTGTCGAAGTCGTCCACGGTCACCTGGAGCGACTCAAGCAGGGTCTGGACCCGCTCCCGGTTGCGGGGGTTCAGCAGGGCCTCCAGTTGATCTCCCGAGCGGTTCATGGTCTCGGTGAAGCGCTCCACGTTCTCGGTGATGCGCGGCCCCCGCTCGACCACGTCGCGGGCCAGCTCCTGGACGGCGCCGATCAGGGTCTGACCCTCCCCTTCGAGGATGGTGTTGAAACCGTCGACCGCCCCGTCGATCTTGGCCAGCAGCGGCTTGATCTCCTTCTCGATGACGTCGTCGGCCCGGACCGCCACCGACTCGACGCCGGCGATGAGGCCGATCCGTTCGCCAGCGTTGATGGTGCTGCCGGGCTCCAGCGCGTTGCCGCTGGCGCCGGCCTGGATGGAGATGGTGGCCGCCGCCAGCAGTCCGGCGGTGGCGATGCTGGCCACGCTGTCCTCGGGGATGCGCCAGCCCTCCTGCACCGACAGCTTGACGCGGAAGCGCATGCGGCCCTTCTCCTCGAGCGGGGAGATGGCGTCCACCTGGCCGATGTGGTAGCCCTCGTAGACCACCAGGGTGCCGAACTTGACGCCGCTGACGTTGTCGTAGACGGCGTAGTAGGTGTCGGCCAGTCCGGTCCGGCCCGACAGCACGGCGAGGGCCACGATCAGCGCCGCCAGCATGGCGAGGACGAAGGTGCCGACCGCGAAGTAGTTGATCTTGCCGCTTCTCACTGGATCGTGCCTTCGTCCATGTTCTCGCCGGTGAGGCGCCGCAGGTACTCGTCGCCGTCGATGATCTCGGGCTGGGCGCGGCGGTTGAGCAGGTTCTGGATGCGGGCGTTGTCCTGCTCGCGCAGCTCGTCGACGGTGCCGATGAACAGGATGCGGCCGTGGTCGAGGACGGTGACCCGGTCGGCGATCTTGAAGGCGCTCTCCAGCTCGTGGGTGACCACCACGATGCTCATGCCCATGGCGTCGCGCAGCCGCAGGATCAGGTCGTCGAGGGCCGACGACACCACCGGGTCGAGGCCGGCCGACGGCTCGTCGCAGAACAGGATGCGGGGGTCCATGATGACCGCGCGGGCGAAGGCAGCGCGCTTGATCATGCCGCCCGACAGCTCGGCCGGCATCAGGTGCTCGAAGCCGGCCAGGTCGACCACCTCCAGCTTGATGCGGGCCATGATCTCCATGGTGCTGCGGTCCAGGTCGGTGTGCTCGTACAGCGGCAGCATGATGTTCTCGCCCACGGTCATGGAGCTGAACAGGGCGCCGCCCTGGAAGGCGACCCCCATCTTCTTGCGCAGGTCGGTGATCTCGCGATGGCTGAGGCCGCCTAGGTCCTGGCCCAGCACCCGGATGGTGCCGGAGGTGGCCCGCTCCAGGCCCAGGAGGTAGCGCAGCAGCGTGCTCTTGCCCGAGCCGCTGCCACCCATGACCACCATGATCTCGCCCTCGCGCACGTCCATGGTCACGCCCTTGAGGATCATGCGCGGTCCGTAGTGGGTGACCAGGTCGACGACCTCGACCGGGTGCTCCCGTTGGCCGATGGCGGCGGCGGCGCCCATGTCAGCGGGTCACCACGAAGGCGAACACCATGTCGGTGACGACGATGGCGGCGATGGACTGCACCACCGCCCGGGTGGTCACCTTGCCGACCCCTTCGGCCCCGCCCGTCACCGAGGCGCCGTTGACTACCCCGATGATGGCGATGAGGACGGCGAAGATGGCGCTCTTGCCGAGGCCGTGCATGACGTCGTCGACCGACAGCACATCGATCACCTGGTCCACGTACGCCGCCATGCTGAGGCCTAAGTCGAAGCCCACGTAGAGGCCGGCCGCGTAGAGGGCCACCAGGTCGCTGAACACGGTCAGGGTCGGCACCATGACCAGCGCCGCGAACAGGGCCGGCGCCACCAGGTAGCGCACCGGCTCGATGCCCATCACCGACAGGGCGTCGATCTCCTGGTTGATCTTCATGGTGCCGATGCGGGCGGCCAGGGCGGAGCCGGAGCGGCCGGCCACCAGGATGCCGGTGATCAGGGGCGCGAACTCGCGGGTGATGGAGAGCGCGATACCGAACACCACCTGCGATTCGGCGCCGAAGATCTTGAGCGCGTGGATGCCCTGGATGGCCAGCATGACGCCGATGGTGGCCGCCAGCACGCCGATGATGGGGATGGCGTAGATGCCGATCTCCATCATCTGCACGAACACCGCGGCCATGCGCACCGGCTGCCGGCGCTGCGGCCCGAACAGCAGCCAGAACAGGCTCTGCGTCACCAGGACGCCACCGCTGCCCACCTCCTCGATGCCGGCGATGGTGGCGCGGCCCACCTTGTCGGCGAAGCGGTGGAACGGGGGGCGTCGGTCGACGGCGGGCATGGCGGGGTCCCGTCAGCCGGCCTGGGCGAGGCCGTCCGCCAGGCTCCCGTAGATGGTGAACACGGTGTCCAGGCGGGCCAACTGGAGGACCCGCAGCGCCGAGTCGCTGACCGCCACCAGGGCGAAGGCGGTTCCCGCCTTGCGCGCCGCCTGCAGCGACTCCACCAGGCAGGCGATGCCCGAGCTGTCGATGTAGGAGACGCTGGACAAGTCGACTAGGACTGGCTGGCGGCGGCCCACCGCCTCCAGCAGCACCTTGCGGGCCTGCGGCGAGTTCTGCAGGTCCACGTCCCCCTCGAAGCCCACCACCAGGGACCCCGAATCCTCCTTGACGCTGTGCTTCATCGCCGCCTCACCCGATCCGCTTGGCCATCTTGAGAAGGTTCCCGCCCTCCGCCGGCGGGGGCAGGAAATCCACCTCGTCCATGACTTCGCGGATGAAGTGGGTGCCCAGACCGCCGGGCCGCAGGTCCCCGAGGTCGCGGGGCCTGACCGCCGCCGTGTCGATGGTTTCCGCGAAATCCCTCAAAAGCAATTCGATTTTCCCCTCCGCGCGACGGATTTCAAGAACCATCTCGGAATCGGACTCGCCGCCGTAGGCATGGCGGATGACGTTCTGGCACGCTTCGTCCACGGCGATGACCAGATCGCGCGCCACCGCGTCGCTGCATCCGCACTGCAGGGCGGCCTGGGACACGGCGGCGCGGATCATCTTGAGGCGGTCGGCGCGGGCGGGGACGCGGATGTCGAGCAGCCGTTCGCTGCGCTCCTCGGCCGCCGCCGCCGGCGCCGCCGGCGCCCGCTCTTTGGCCGGGCCCGAATCGTCCACGGCAAGCACCGTGATGTCGTCGTGCAGGGTGCCGGCGCCCGGGTTCAGAGGGGCGACCACACCCTGCAGACGCTCGTCCGTGGGCTGTCCGGCGTGGGCCCGGATATGGTCCTTGAAGCCGTCGACGGCGAGCCTGTCGCCGTCGGCGCGCAGGCCTTCGGTGACGCCGTCGGTGAACACGTAGAGGGTGCCGCCGTCCAGGCGCAGCTCGGTCTCCGGCAGGCCCTCGCCGCCGGCGGCCGGCACGATGCCGAGCGGCGGCGCCTCGGCTGCCAACGCCGTGAACCCGCCCGCCGCGGCGTGGACCAGGGGCGGCTCGTGTCCGGCGTTGGCCAGGCGCACGGTGCCGGTGGCCGGATCGTAGACGCCGCCGACCATGGTGACGAACATGCCGCGGGTCGCGGTCTCGCAGATCTCGTCGTTGATGATGGCCAGCAGACGGCCCGGCTCGCCCACCGACTTGCCCAGGCACCGGTAGAGGCTCGCGGTCTTGGCCATGAGCAGGGCGGCGTTCATGCCCTTGCCCGACACGTCGCCCAGGTTGAACGCGATGCGGCCGTCGGACAGCGGGAAGAAATCGTAGAAGTCCCCCGACACCAGCCGCGCCGGGACGTTGAGGCCGTGGACCGGGAAGGGCAGCGGCCGGGGGGCCGGCAGCAGGCTGCGCTGGATCTCGGCGGCCAGCTCGATCTCGCGGCGCACCCGCTCCTGCTCGACCAGGGCCTCGGCCATGCGGGCGTTGAGCAGGGCCAAGGCCGCCGAAGTGCTCAACACCTCGAGCACGCGCAGGTCGGTTTCGTCGAACAGCGCCCCCGGGTCCCGCTTGTTGACCAGCTCGATGGCGCCCAGCCGCTGGTCCTGGACGCTCATGGGGGCGCACAGGATGGAGCGGGTGGTGAACCCGGTCTGCTTGTCGACCTTGCTGTAGAAGGCCGGGTCCTTGGACACGTCGCGGACGATCTCGCCGGTGTTGTTCTGGACGCTGCGCCCGACGATGCCCTGGTCGGCGCCGAGCACCAGGCCGGTGATGTCGGTGGCGCCCACGCAGGCCGTGCACCTGAGCTGGGTGCCGTCGTCGTCGAGCAGGAACACGGCGCCGCCTTCCGCGTCCACGTAGCGGGTGATGCGGGCCAGGGCCCGGCGCACCGTGTCGTCGATATCGAGCGAGGCGGCGAAGTCCCGCCCCATCTCGGCGAGCAGCTCCAGATGATCGGCGATCAACTCCCCGCCCTCCGGTGCCGGGGGCGGCGCGGTGTCCTCGCTGGTCATGGACTCACTATGACCGCAAGTAGGAAATTGGGCAAACCTGAGACCCTGAGACCGGCTGGCGGCCGGGCAGAAAGGAATGTTCCCCCATGGCCACCGAAAATGGCCAAGGATATGATGCACAAGTAACGGGGGTGGTCTAAGACGCCCCTGTGTTCTTCCGGACATCGCCATCGACCCCGTCGCCGCAGTCGCCATCGGAGCCCATGTCTTCACAAACGGATGGCGCATCGCACGCGCCCCATAGGGAATTCGAGCTCAAGTTCGTCGTCTCGCCGGAGCACATGCCGCGGTTGCTCAAGGCGCGGTGGCTGGGCGCCGCGCAGAAGAGCCGGCCGCGCATTCGCCGTTTGGACAGCACCTATTTCGACACCCGCGACCACAAGCTGCGCAAGAGCGGACTGGCGCTGAGGGTGCGCCGCGAGGGCGACCGCTACATCCAATGCGTCAAGGCGCGCGGGGAGGGGGCCGATGCCGCCTTCGCCCGCCGGGAATGGGAGGCCGACGTCCCCGAGGGGCGGCCGGACCCGCGAATCCTGAAGGACGGCCAGGGCAACGGTTTGCTGCCCGTCGGCAGCCCGGACGAGTTGGAGCCGGTATTCCAGACACGGGTCAAGCGGACCCACCGCCTGGTGGCCTCCACCGAGGGCGACCAGGTCGCCGTCGACCTGGACGTTGGCGAGATCGCCGCGGACGGCACCTCGCAGCCGGTCAGCGAGGTCGAGCTGGAGCTGGTGACGGGCGAGCCTCGCCACGTGTTCGCCCTGGCCCGGCGGCTGGTGGCCGAGGTGCCGGCGCGGCTGTCGGCCGGTGCCAAGGCCGACCACGGGTATGCCCTGGCCGAGGGTGGCCGCTACGGCTGGAGCAAGGCCGAACCGCTGGTCCTCGGCGCGGACGCGACGGTCGAGCACGCGTTGTCGGAGATGGTGTCCAACACGGTCGCCCACCTGCGGGCCAACGAGGCCTGCGCCTTGGCGGCCAGCGACATCGAGGGCATCCATCAGATGCGGGTGGCGACCCGGCGCCTGCGGGCGGTGCTGTCCATCTACAAGAAGATGCTGCCGGCCGACCAGCACGGCCGCCTGGCCGGCGAGATCAAATGGCTGGGAGGCGAGATGGGCCCGGCCCGCGATTCGGACGTGTTCCTGGCCGAGACCCTGGCCCCCCTGATGCAGTGGCGGCCCGACGACTCGGGCCTCATGCGGTTGCGCGAGCGCGCCATCGAGCGGCAAGGCCAGGGCTACGAACGGGCCCACAAGGCCATCCTGTCGCGACGTTACACGGACCTGCTGCTGGACCTGGGTGCCTGGGTCGAGGGGCGGGAATGGCGCCGCGGCGACGCGCCGCCGGGTGACGACGGACTCGCGTTCGACGACCCGGCCACCGCCTTGGCCCGGCGGGTGCTCAGCAAGCGCCACCGCCGGGTGCTCAAGGACGGCCGGCACTTCAAGCGCCTGTCGTCCACGGAGCGCCACATCCTGCGCATCGAGGTGAAGAAGCTCCGCTATGCCGCCGAGTTCCTGGGCTCGCTCTATCCCGGGGGGCAGGCGCGCCCATTCGCGTCTCGGCTGTCGGACCTGCAGGACGGGCTGGGCCTGCTCAACGACATCGTGGTGGCCGGCGACTACCTGACCGACCTGGTGCGGACGGCGCGCTCCAACGAGGTGGCCGACCTGCATTTCGCGGCGGGCCTGGTCATCGGCTGGCACGCCAATGCCGCCGAGGAGCACGCCAACGACCTGCTCAAGGCGTGGAAGCGCTTCGCCGCCACCCCCGCCTTCTGGACGGCCTGACCCCGGCGTTCGTCGGCACCGCCGGCGGGCCGAAGCCCCGCATCGAGGAAGAAGTCAACGCGGTCGCAAGGAGGACGCAGGGGACGCTGAGGAAGAAGGGAATGCGCCGCGAAGCGGCGCGGGACATCCTCCTCCGCGTCCTCTGCGGCCCCTCGGCGACCTCAGCGCTTCAATCGTCCGACGGGTCTATCCCGACTCAGCTCGCCGGCTCGATCATGTCCCGGTAGGCGTGCCAGGTGGCGTAGCCGAGCACCGGCAGGGCCACGGCGAGGCCCACGTAGAAGGCTGCCATGCCGCAGGCGGTGATCAAGGCGATCATGGCCGCCCAGCCGAACATCGCCTGCATGTTGGCGCGCACCGTGAGGATGCTGGCGCCGATGGCGGTGACCACGTCCAGGTCCCGGTCCAGCAGCATCGGGATCGACACCGCCGTGACCGTGAAGCTGAGCGCCGCCAGGGCGGCTCCCGACACCGTCCCCAGCAGCAGGAACGGGGCCCCCTTCAGCGAGAACAGGACCTCCATGACGAAGGTCTCCAGCGGCGGCGGCTTGTCGCCGAAGAACAGCGCGAACAGCACGATGGCGATGAGGATCCACACGAAGTGGATGAGCAGCAGCACCACCCCCATGGCCGCCACCTGCCCGGCATTGCGCAGGCAGACGAAACACACCGATCCGAAGGTGACCGTGTCGCCCGTCTCCAGGCGCCGGCTGACGTCGTAGAGCCCGACCACCAGGACCGGCGCCACGAGGAAGAACCCGCCGGCCAGCGGCAGGACCAGGGAGCCGAGGCCGAAATCCACCAGGCCGATGGTGATGGCGTAGCTGAAGACGACGAAGGGGATGCCGTAGATGAGGCTGACCGCGGGCGCGCGCAGGAAGTCGCGCCAGCCGGCGGCCAGCCACGCGCCCGTCTGGTCGACGCCGACCTTGCGGATGGTCACCGGCAGACGGTAGCGCTCTTCGGCGGCAGGGGTCGTCGCGCTGGTTCCCTGGGTGTTCATCGGACCTGTCCTCCCCTCGGCGGCTTCACTGGCCGCCCGGCCGCTCCGGTTCCTCCACCGAACGGAACTTGTGCTGCAGGGCTACTGTAGCACCTTTGAGCGGCCGCAGGACCGCAACGGTTCCGATCACGGTGGCCGGCAGCCACAGGGCCGCGTGCACCCACAGGGGCGGGGCCACCGCGATCTCCAACAGCAGAGCCGCCCCGACGATGGCGAAACCGAGGATGAAGGTGGCGGCGACAGCCGGCCCGTCGCCCGCGTCGTGGCCGACGAACCGCAGGTCGCAGGCCGCGCAGCGGTCGGTCACCTGGAGAAAGCCGTCGAACAGCTTGCCGCGTCCGCAGCGGGGGCAGCGCCCGCGCAGCCCCGACCACAAGACCGTGGCCGTGGATGCTCCGGTGGCGTCGGGCGGGTCCGACGCACCGCCCTTATGACCACTGGTATCCGTGACTGCCCCACCAGTAGACGAAGGTGAACAGGAACAGCCACACCACGTCGACGAAGTGCCAGTACCAGGCGGCGGCCTCGAAGCCCACGTGGTGCTGGCCCGTGAAATGGCCGGCCTTGACCCGGAACAGGCACACGGCGAGGAAGCAGGCGCCGACGAACACGTGGAAGCCGTGGAAGCCGGTGGCCAGGAAGAAGGTCGACGGATAGATGCCGTCGGTGAAGGCGAAGGCCGCCACGCCGTACTCGTAGGCCTGGGTGCCCAGGAAGATCACGCCCAGCACGATGGTCAGCAGAAGCCAGAAGAAGGTCTTGTTGCGCTCGTCGTTGCGGATGGCGTGGTGGGCCACCGTGACCGTCAGGCCCGAGGTCAGGAGGATCATCGTGTTGATGAACGGCAGGCCCCAGGTGTTCAGGGGCTCGATGCCTTCCGGCGGCCACACCTCGTGGGCGGTCTTGCTGAGGAACGGCACGCTGGCGTCGAAGTAGGCCCAGAAGAAGCCGAAGAAGAACATCACCTCCGAGGCGATGAACAGGACCATGCCCATCCTGAGGCCGTGGCGCACCACCTTGGTGTGCTGCTTCTCCACCTCGGCCTCGCGCACCACGTCGCGCCACCAGCCCCAGAAGGTGATGAGCAGCAGGACGAGGCCGGCCAGGAACAGCCAGGGCACCTCGTCCTTCATGTACCAGATGCCGCCGATGGCCATGGTCAGGGCGGCCACCGTTCCCACCGCCGGCCACGGGCTCGGCTCCACCATGTGGTACGGATGTGACTTGGTTTCGCTGGCCATTGAGGGTCCTCCGTCGAACCGATTCGGTCGTTGCTTGGGTCAGCTCTCGCCGCGGTCGCCGGACCGCGCCGCGGACCGCGATTGCCCCGCCTCGTCGTCGTCACCGCTGCGGAAGAAGGTGTACGAGAGCGTGATGGTGCGGACGTCGCGGGTGTTGGGGTCGTCGTAGATCTCCGGGTCCACGTAGAAGGACACGGCCATGTCCATCTCCTGGCCCGGCTCGAGCCGTTGCTCGGTGAAGCAGAAGCAGTCCACCTTGCTGAAGTAGGGGCCCGCCTTGTGGGGCGTCACGTTGAAGGTGGCCGTGCCGACGGCCGGCGCGTCGCTCAGGTTGCGGGCCACGTAGTAGGCCAGCACGGTATCGCCGAGGCGCACCGTCATCTGGCGCTGGGCCGGCTTGAACCGCCACGGCAGGGCCGGGTTGACGTTGGAGTCGAAGCGCACGGTGATCTGACGCGTCTCGTCGCCCGCCGCCGCCTTCGGCGCCATGCCGACGGCCGGCGTGCCGCCGTAGCCGGTGACCTGGCAGAACAGCTTGTACAGCGGCACGGCGGCATAGGCCATGCCGACCATGCCGCCGACGATGGCGAACAGCACGACACCGGTGACGCCGTTCCTGCGGCCGCGCCTGCTCATGGTTCCGCCTTCCGCGCCCCGCGGTCCTCCTACTCGGCCGGCCGGCCGATCACCGGCAGCTCCTCGTGGGTATGGAAGGGCGCCGGCGAGTCCACGGTCCACTCCAGGGTGGTCGCGCCCTCGCCCCATGGGTTGGCCTCGGCCTTCCTGCCCGAGGCGAAGGTCTGCCAGACGATGTAGAGGAACAGCAGGGTCGACACCGTGGTGATGAACGAGCCGATGGTGCTGATGTAGTTCCAGCCGGCGTAGGCGTCCGGGTAGTCGGGGATGCGCCGCGGCATGCCGGCCAGGCCCGAGAAGTGCTGCGGGAAGAACAGCACGTTGACGCCGACGAAGAACGACCAGAAGTGCACCTTGCCCCAGAACTCGTTGTACTGATGGCCCGACATCTTGCCGATCCAGTAGTAGTAGCCGGCGAACATGGCGAAGACGGCGGCGATGGCCATCACGTAGTGGAAGTGCGCCACCACGTAGTAGGTGTCGTGCACCGCGAAGTCGATGCCGGCGTTGGCCAGCAGCACGCCGGTCACGCCGCCGATGACGAACAGCCAGATGAACCCGATGGCGAACAGCATGGGCGTGCGGAACTCGATGGAGCCGCCCCACATGGTGGCCAGCCAACTGAAGATCTTGATGCCCGTCGGAACGGCGATGACCATGGTCGCCGCCGTGAAGTAGGCCCGCGAGTTGACGTCGAGGCCCACCGTGTACATGTGGTGGGCCCACACGATGAAGCCGACCACGCCGATGGCGGCCATGGCGTAGGCCATGCCCAGATAGCCGAACACCGGCTTCTTGGAGAAGGTGGACACCACTTGGCTGATGATGCCGAAGGCCGGAATGATGATGATGTAGACCTCCGGGTGGCCGAAGAACCAGAACAGGTGTTGCCACAGGATCGGGTCGCCGCCGCCCTCGACGACGAAGAAGGTGGTGCCGAAGTTGCGGTCGGTGAGCAGCATGGTCAGCGCGCCGGCCAGCACCGGGATGGCCAGCAGCAGCAGGAAGGCGGTGACCAGGATCGCCCACACGAACAGGGGCATGCGGTGGATGGTCATGCCCGGCGCCCGCATGTTGAAGATGGTGGTGATGAAGTTGATGGCGCCGAGCACCGACGACGCGCCGGCCAGATGGAGGGCCAGGATGCCGAAGTCGATGGCCGCGTCGTCGTGGAACTCGATGCTGGACAGCGGCGGATAGACGGTCCACCCGGTCCCTGGCCCGGCGCCGGTCAGCGCAGACATCACCAGCAGGACGAGGGCCGCGGCCAGCAGCCAGAAGCTGACGTTGTTCATGCGCGGGAACGCCATGTCCGGGGCGCCGATCATCAGCGGCACGAACCAGTTGCCGAAGCCGCCGATCATCGCCGGCATGACGACGAAGAACACCATCAGG
>JANQFP010000174.1 GCA_028277795.1 Rhodospirillales bacterium | reverse complement strand
GCGGCGAAGCTGGCCGTCAGATAGGCCCCGATCATGTAGAGCGAGCCATGCGCCAGGTTGATCAGGTCCATGATGCCGAAGACCAGCGTCAGCCCGGCGGCCATGAGGAACAGCATGACGCCGAGCTGAACGCCGTTCAGCGTCTGCTCTATGAACAGGAGCGAGTCCATGGCAGCGGGGCCCGGGGGGCCGGCCCCGGCCGGCCCCCCCGGCCGTCTCGTCAGAAGCTGCAGCTCTCGGCGTAGGCGTCGCCGTGATCGGTGAAGATGGTGTCGACCAGCCGGTTGGTCAGCGTGCCGTCCTCCAGCGCCACCACTTCGCGCAGATAGTAGCTCTGCACCGGGAAGTGGTTGGTGTTGAAGCGGAAGGGGCCGCGCACGCTGTCGAACTCGGCGGTCTCCAGGGCGGCGACCAGCGCGTCGGTGTCGTCGACGGCGCCGTCGATCGCCCGCACCGCCGCGTCGATCAGCCGGGCGGCATCATAGGCCTGCGAGGCGTAGAGCGAGGGCAGGCGGCCGTACTCCGCCTGGAAGGCGGCGACGAAGGCGGTGTTGGCCGTGGTGTCCAGATCGGGGCTCCACTGCGCGGTGTTGTAGACGCCAAGGGCCGCATCGCCGACCGCCGCCAGGATGTCCTGGCTGAAGGAGAAGGCCGGGCCGAACACCGGGATCTCATCCTTCAAGCCGGCCTGGTCGTATTGCTTGAGGAAGTTGATGCCCATGGCGCCGGGCAGGAAGAAGAAGACGGCGTCCGGCTCTGCCGCGCGGATCTGGGCGATCTCGGCGGCGTAGTCGAGTTGGCCGAGCTGGGTGTAGACCTCGTCGACCACCTCGCCCGTAAAGAAGCGCTGGAAGCCGGTCAGCGCGTCCTGGCCGGCCGGGTAGTTCGGCGCCAGGAGGAAGGCCGTCTCCAGCCCCTCATTGGTGACATGCTGGCCCATCGCCTCGTGATTGTTGTCGTTCTGCCAGGCGACGTTGAAGAACAGCCGATTGCACTCGTCGCCGGCCAGTGCGGAGGGGCCGGCATTGGGGCTGACGAAGATGGTGTCGCCATTGGCCAGCGTCGGCATGATGGCCAGCGCCAGGTTCGACCAGACGATGCCGGTGACGATGTGCACCTCATCGCGCTCGACCATGCGGTCGGCGAGCTGCACGGCCAGCTCCGGCCGGCGCTCGTCGTCGGCCTCGATCACCTCCGTCGTCAGGCCGCCGAGTTGGCCGTCGGCCTCCGCCACCGCCAGCATGAAGCCGTCGCGGATATCGATGCCGAGGCCCGAGCCGCCGCCGGACAGCGTGGTGATCATGCCGATGCGCAGCTCCTCCGCGCCGGCCGCCGAAGCCGTCGCCAGAAGGATCGTCGCCGCTGCGGCCAGGGTGCGGTTCGCCATGGGTCTTGCTCTCCCGTTCTTCGAGACTGTCATTGGTGTCGGCCGAGGGGTGGCCTTGCGGCGGCCGAGGCAGGAACACCATTGACGCCTGCGCCCGGTTAATTCAAGGCGGAGCAGGGGATTGGCGGGCCGTGAGCATGACGCGCGACGACATCTTCGAGCTGGTCGGGCGCAGCTATCTGTTCCGCGACCTCGATCCGCCGACCCGGGCGCGGGTGGCCGGGCTGGCCCATCAGCGCCGGCTCGGCGACGGCGAGACCCTGTTCCTCAAGGGCGACGAGGGCGATGCGCTCTACGGCGTGCTGGCCGGCAAGATCCGCATCACCGCGACCTCGGCCGGCGGCCGGGAGGTGCTGCTGAACATCCTGGAGCCCGGCGAGGTGTTCGGCGAAATCGCGCTGCTCGACGGGCTGCCGCGTACCGCCGATGCGGCGGCCCTGGGCGAGACCCGGCTGTTCACCATCCGGCGCGGCGATTTCGTCGGTCTGCTGGCGGGCGAGCCGGCGCTGGCCGTCCATCTGCTGGCGCTGTTGTGCCGGCGGCTGCGCGAGATGAGCGAGCGCATCGAGGACGCGGTGTTCCTGCCGCTGCCGGCCCGGCTGGCCAAGCGCCTGCTGATGCTGGAGCGGCACTATGGCGAGGACGATCCGGACGGCGGCCGGCGCATCGGCCTGCCGATCTCGCAGAACGAGCTGGGCCAGCTCCTCGGCACCAGCCGCGAGAGCATCAACAAGCATCTGCAGACCTGGCGCCGCTCCGGCTGGATCGCGCTGGAACGCCGCCATGTCGTGATCCGCGACCTGGCCGCCCTGGAGGCCGTGGTGACGGCCGGCGCCGCCACCTAAGTTCGGGGGCTAAGTTCGGGGGACATAGTACTTAATTGAAGTTTGGGGGACATAGTACTTTAAGTTTGGGGGACATAGTACTTAATTGCCTCGGCGCCGCATCGGTGCTATGCCGATGCCATGGCACGAATGGCGCGCTTGGTCGTTCCGGGGCATCCGCATCACGTGACCCAACGCGGGGTCCGGCGGATGAAGACCTTCCTGTCGGACGAGGATTACGCGGCCTATCTGGACCTGGTGGCGGACGGCTGCCGGGCGGCGGGGACGGACGTCTGGGCCTACTGCCTGATGCCGAACCATGTGCATCTGGTGCTGGTGCCGAGCCATGCCGACGGCCTGCGCGCCGGTCTCGGCGAGGCCCACCGGCGCTACACCCGCCGCATCAACCTGCGGGAAGGCTGGCGGGGCTATCTGTGGCAGGGGCGCTTCCACTCCTTCGTGCTGGACGAGCCGCACCTGCTGGCCGCCGCCCGCTATGTCGAACTCAATCCGGTGCGCGCCGGTCTGGTCGCGGCGCCGGAGGACTGGCCGTGGTCGAGCGCCCGTGCCCATCTCGCCGGCCGGGACGACCGGCTGGTCACGGTCCGCCCGCTGCTGGAGCGTGCCGCCGATTGGCGTGATCTGCTGGCCGGCGGCTTGCCCGAGCCAGAGTTGGCGCGGTTGCGCCGGCACAGCCGCACCGGACGCCCCTGCGGTGCGGACGACTGGATCGAGCAGCTTGAGCGGCAAACGGGTCGGGCGCTGAAGCCCCGCAAACCGGGGCCCAAGCCAAATGCCGCTGTGTCGACAGATTATTAAAATACAGTTTAGGAATTCACCGACGCCCAGGTAAAAAATCTCAAACTCTCACGTCATCCTCGCGAAGGCGAGGATCTCTATGAATGGATAGAGATGTTCGCCTCCGAGGCTGTGAAGGAATAGGTCGCGGTGGCGGCGGATGTGTGATTCCGTGGTTTCCTCGGAGTTGGGGGGGCGGACCATGGAAGTCGGGAAGGGCAAGGCGCGGGTCATACGGCCGGATCGCAGTCAGCTTCAGTGGGACTTGCTGGATCTGGAGGGCTGGCTGCCGCCGGATCATGTCGCGCGTGTTGTTTGGGCCTTCGTAGAGCGGCTGGACCTTTCGGCGTTTCAGGATCGGATTGAAGCCCGCGAGGGCGGACCGGGGCGGCCGGCCGCGGATCCGGCGGTGCTGTTGGCGCTTTGGCTGCTGGCGACCATCGAGGGGGTCGGTTCGGCTCGGGCGCTGGACCGGCTGGCGCACAGCCATCTTGCCTATCGGTGGATCGCCGGCGGTGTCCCGGTGAACTACCACGGGCTGGCGGATTTCCGGGTGGTGCATGGCGACGCCTTGGATGCGTTGATGAGCCGGAGCCTGGCCACCCTGCTGGCTGAAGGGCTGGTGGCGTTCGACGAGCTCACCGTGGACGGCACGCGGGTGCGGGCGGACGCCGGTCGGCACTCGTTCCGTAGCCGGTCGCGCCTGGACAAGCATGAGCAAAGGGCGCGCCAGCGGCTGGCCCGGCTGCGCGCGGAGCTGGAGAGCGACCCGGCGGCCGCCTCCCGGCGACGTGCCGGCGCCCGTCAGCGGGCCGAGCGAGAGCTTGGCGAGCGCATCGACAAGGCGCACCAAGCGCTGGATCGTGCCGAGGAAGTCCGCCGAGCCGAGGCCAAGCGCCACCGCAAGCGGGCGGCCAAGGCCAAGCCGCCGGAAAGCTCCACGACCGACCCCGAGGCGCGCAAGATGCGCTTTGCCGATGGCAGCATCGCGCCCGGCTACAACATCCAGGTGGCAACCGACCCGAACGGCCTGATCCTGGGTATCCTGGCGACCGACCGGCGCGCCGACAGCGGGCTCGCCTCGGACATGGTGAGCGAGGTGTTCCGCCATTGCGGCAGCCGGCCGAACCGGTTGTTGGTCGACACCAGCTATGCCACCACCGAAGACATCGCCGCTTTCGCCGCCCCACCGCAGCCGATCACGGTCTACATGCCGCTCAGGCCGGAGAAGACCGACGCCTCTGCCGCCTCGGTGCGCAAACGCAATCTTCTGCGCAGCCGGGAGCCGGAGGCCGTACGGGCGTGGCGGGCACGGATGGCCAGCGAGGAAGGCCAACAGGTCTATGCCCGTCGCAAACGCATCGAACGGGTCAATGCCAACCTGAAAGCTAGGGGATTGGGACGCCTACTCGTGCGCGGCTTGGCCAAGGTCCAGGCCACCTGCCTGCTGCACGCCCTGGCCCACAACCTGATGACCGCGCACCGCCTGAGGACGGCCTGATCCGCCATAAGGCCGCACGACGCTGCCGGAAAACAGCCACCCCCTATTCGGCAAAGGTAATCTCAACCTCACCAAATCAACCGCCACCGAGACCTATTCCTTCACAGCCTCGAAGGCGGGAATCTATTGTTTTCAATTGGTTAAAGATCTCCGCCTTCGCGGAGATGACGTTGGAGGCGCTTTCGGAGGCGTGCTAGGGTCTGTGGACATTCGATTGTGTGCAAGGGGTTCCCTTGAGGGTGGGAAATTGATTCAAAGCTGGAAAACGGAGGCCAGCCTTGGATCGGACCC
>JANQFP010000162.1 GCA_028277795.1 Rhodospirillales bacterium | reverse complement strand
GATGAGGAGGTGGTCATGTCGAACGACGGGGACGGTGGGACGCTTGATTTCCTGGAGCATTTCTCCGATCTGGAGGACCCGCGCCAGGCGGGGAAGGTTCTCTACCCGCTGGACGAGATTCTGCTGTTGACCCTGTGTGCGGTGGTGAGCGGCGCCGAGGGCTGGGTGGGGGTGGCCCTGTTCGGCGAGCGCAAGCTGGATTTCCTGCGGCGGTTCCTGCCCTTCGCCCACGGCACGCCGTCCCACGACCAGCTGGGGCTGGTGTTCGCGGCGCTGGACCGGGAGGCGTTCCAGCGCGGCTTCGTCGCCTGGGCCGCGGCCCTGGCGGCGGCGGTGCGCGGCGTGGTGGCGGTGGACGGCAAGACGCTGCGGCGGTCCTTCGACCGGGCCGGCGGCAAGGGGCCGATCCACCTGATCTCGGCCTGGAGCTCGGCCCAGCGGCTGGTGCTGGGCCAAAGGGTGGTGGACGAGAAGGGCAACGAGATCACCGCCATCCCCCAGCTGCTCGAGCTGCTGAGCCTCGAGGGCGCCATCGTCACCCTCGACGCCATGGGCTGCCAGAAGGACATCGCCGCCAGGATCATCGACAAAGGGGCCGACTACGTGCTCGGCCTCAAGGGCAACCAGGGCAGCCTGCGCGACGACGTGGACCTGCTGTTCAAAGAGCAGGCGGCACGCGACTTCGCCGATCTCGCCGTCTCCCGCCACCGCACCGTCGAGGCCGACCACGGCCGCCTGGAGACCCGCGAGATCGTCGCCTCCGACGACATCGACTGGCTCCGGAAACGCCACCCCTGGAAGGGCCTCCGGACCATCGTCCGGGTCGCCACCGAGCGCGAAACCGCAACCGGAACCACCCGCGACACCCGCCTGTTCATCTCCTCCCTCCCCGCCGACGCCCACCGCCTCGCCGAGGCCGTCCGCGCCCACTGGGGCATCGAAAACGGCCTCCACTGGGTCATGGACATGGTCTTCCGCGACGACGAGTGCCGGATCCGAAAACGAAACGCCCCCGCCAACTTCGCCACCGTCAAACACATGGCCACCAACATGCTGCGACAGGCACCCGGAAAACACAGCCTCAAGTCCAAACGCCAAATCGCCGCATGGGACAACCAATTCCTCTACCAGGTCATCACAGCATGAAACCGTTCACTCGATCGCCCTG
>JANQFP010000141.1 GCA_028277795.1 Rhodospirillales bacterium | reverse complement strand
GCGGTCGTTGCCGGCGTCACCGGACAGGATGTCGTCGCCGTCGCGGCCGAACATGCGGTCGCGCTCGCCGGCGCCGCCGTCGATGACGGTGTCGTCGGCATCGACGAACAGGCGGTCGTTGCCCGCGCCGCCGCGCAGCTCGTCGGCGCCCGCGCCGCCATGCAGGCGGTCGTTGCCGTCGCCGCCGCGCAGGTCGTCGGTGCCGGCGTCGCCATGCAGGCGGTCGTCGCCGCTGCCGCCGGTCAGCTCATCGTCGCCGTCGCGGCCGTACATGCGGGCGCGCTCGGTCATGTCGGAGGCGTCGAACGTGTCGTCGCCGACGTTGCCGACGGCGGTTTCGACGCTGGCCGCCGCCATGTCGAGCTCGACGCCCTCGGTGCCGCGAACGTCGACGCGGTCGTATCCGGCGCCGCCGTCGATGACGGTGTCGTCGGCATCGACGAACAGGCGGTCATTGCCCGCGCCGCCACGCAGCTCGTCGGCGCCCGCGCCGCCGTGCAGACGGTCGTCGCCTTCGCCGCCGGCCAGCACGTCGTCGCCGCCATCGCCGTGCAGGCGGTCGTTGGCGCTGCCGCCGGTCAGCTCGTCATCGCCGTCGCGGCCGTACAGGTAGGCGCGCTCGGTCATGTCGGAGGCGTCGAAGGTGTCGTCGCCGACGTTGCCCACCGCGGTCTCGACGCTGGCCGCCGCCAGGTCGATGTCCACGCCCTCGGTGCCGCGCACGTCCAGGCGGTCGCGGCCGGCGCCGCCGTCGATGACGGTGTCGTCGGCATCGACGAACAGGCGGTCGTTGCCGTCGCCGCCACGCAGCTCGTCGGCCCCCGCGCCACCATGCAGGCGGTCGTTGCCGTCGCCGCCGGTCAGCACGTCGTCGCCGTCCTGGCCGAACAGGCGGTCGTTGCCGGCGTCACCGGACAGGATGTCGTCGCCGTCGCGGCCGAACATGCGGTCGCGCTCGCCGGCGCCGTACATCTCGTCGTTGGCGTCGGTGCCGACCATGCGGTCGCGGTCCTCGGTGCCGACGAACAAGGTGTCGGGCTCGGGCCCCGCCGGCGCGCCATCGCCGCCGTCGTCTTCCGCGCCTTCGCCGCCGCCTTCCGCGGTTTCGTCGTCGTCGTCCTCGTCGTCGGCCGGAGGGTCACCGGTGTCGTCATCGCCGTCGCCGGCCGGCGGCTCGTCGGAGTCGTCGTCGCCCGCCGGTCCGCCGTCGTCGTCTTCGTCATCCTCGTCCTCGGGCTCGGTATTCAACGGCGGCTCCGGAAGATCCGGTTCGGGCTCGTCATCCTCGGTGTAGTCGGTCGCGACCACGTTGATGGGGCCGATGTCGACCACCGGCTCGGGCTCCGGCTCACCAGACGCCACCTCGAAATCAGCCAATTCCTCGAGTTCGGCGTCGCTCAGCTCTTCGAGGTCCTCGAGGTCCTCGTCGACTTCGGATTCGTCTTGCTTCTGGCTCTGGACGCCGTAGTCGTTCGCTTGTTGCCCTTCGCCAGTCGGCAGATTGCGCAGCGGCGCGCCGAAGTTGCTGACGATCTCGGCCTCGGACATCTCGTAGGACTGCGGCGCGTCGTTGACGTCGGCCACCGAGGCGGCCATGCCGGCCACGCTCATCACCTGGACGCCGCCGCCGTTGCTGATGATGACCTCGCCGACGAAGCCATCGGCCTCCTCCATCAGGACGACCTGCAGATTCTGGCCGTCGGCGATGTCCAGACCGATCTGGGTGCCGCGGATGCCGATGGTCGCCACCGGCGTGTCGATGGTCATGGCCTCGGGGTCGGTCTTGGCGACCTCGCCACTGACGAACGTGAACACGCCCTGGAGGACGGAGACCGCGATGTTGCCCTCCTGGGTCCCCGGATCGTAGATCATCTCGTCCAGGACCATGCGGCCGCTTTCGGCCATGGAGAACGTGGTCTCGTCGGCGAGCACGACGCCCACCGCGCCGTCGTCGCCGGTGATCAGGATGTCGCCCTGGTAGACGGGGGAGCCGGCCTCCAGCTCGACCCGGGTGCCGTCGGCGCGCACCACCTCGACCCGGCCGTCCACGTTGTGGACCTGGCCGATGGGCTGGGCGCCTGCCATGGGCTCGGACGCGGCCACCTGGCCCGGGGCCTGCGGCCCGGCCAGACGGGTGGCCAGGGCGCCGTCGATGGCGGCGCCTTCGGGGGTGACCAGCGACGGGGGATCGGCCTCGGTGAAGTAGTCGCGGACAACCACCTGCTGTCCGTCAGGGCCGGTCAGGACCAAATCGGGGCCGGACTGCTCGTACTCGGCCGATGCCACGGGGAACCCCTCCGGAAGCGTTACCGAACCGCCGTCGGCCGCCACCACCTGGGGGGCACCCTCGGCCCCGAGCCCACCGTTTTCAGTCACTGTCGCCATCATCAATTCCTCCGGGCGAGACGGCACGGAGCCGCCCGATGATCTCGTACTGTGGTGAAATTATAGGAGCCGCCACACCAGCCCGCCTCACCCCAGGGGGTGACAAAACGAGAATATTTCGCAAAAAACGCAATATCCACCGATTCCCCGCGGAAACACACCCGTTTCCGGGTGCGGCGGCGGTACGGGCACCGCCCGCGGCCGGTCAGGAGTCCGCGGCCCTCGCCCGCAGGGCGGCGCCGCACAGGGCCAGGGGCAGGGTGCGGGCGTGCACGGACGCGAGAGGATGGGCGGCGGGCGGCGCCGGCGCCGCCTGGTCGTACAACTCCACGGCCCACTGTCCGGGACCCCGTTCGCGGGCGTGGACCGCCAGGCCGGCGGGCACCAGGTCCCGCGCCGCCGCCGGGTCCTCGGTCACCGGCGGCAGCGGGCCGGCGTGCAGTTCGCCATCGGGCCGCCGCCAGAGGTCGCCGCCCGGACACCCGCACGCCTCGCGCCGCCATCCGAGGGACTCGAGGACGTCCCGGGACAGCTCGGCAGTACCGACGGCGGCCGTTTGCAGGACGTCGATGGCCTGGCTCATGGTTGCGCGTGCCTCGGTTTGGCGGGCTCCGTCGTTACCTAGCCACGCCGCCGCTGCGGCGCAAGGCTCTCTTGTCAATGGCGCCGCGCGCCGCCGCCGGATATGATGGACCTTCGAGCCGTGAGACCGGGCGAGGATCACCCGCCGCCATGACGGCGCACTCGGAAAGCCGCGTCATTGCCTGTTCGCCTGAAACCGTGTTCGACCTCGTCATCGACGTCGAGAGATACCCGGAGTTCCTGCCCCTGTGGCTCAATGCCAAGGTGAGGCGCCGCGACGAGGACCATTACGTCACCGACCAGGTGATCGGCCTCGGGCCGGTGCGCGAGCGCTTCAGCAGCCGCACCGAATACAGCCGGCCCGAGTTCATCGAGATCACCTCGTCCGAAGGGATGTTCCGAAGCTTCTCCATCCGCTGGCATTTCGCCCCTACCGAGGACGGCCGCTGCCGGGTGGATCTGGACTTGGAATACGCAGTCCGGTCGATGCTGCTCCAGAAGTTCATCGACGCGGTCCTGGCGGAGACGGCCCGCACGATGATCTCCGCTTTCGAGGACCGCGCGCGGCGGCTCTCGTCATGACGGCCGGCGGACAGGACGCCGGTGACCCCCAGCCGGCGGGCCCGGCGGCCGGGGCCGACGGTGGCGGCGGCAGCCGCCTCGTTGTCCGCGATCTGGTCAAGACCTACGGCATGGGCGAGACCCGGCTGTCGGTGCTGCGCGGCCTCTCGCTGTCGGTGGAGTCCGGCGAGATCGTGGTCATCATGGGGCCCAGCGGCTCGGGCAAGACGACGCTGCTCAACTGCATCTCCGGCATCGACGTCCCCGACGAGGGCCGGGTGGAGGTCGCCGGCAGGGCCGTGGACTTCACCGACGAGCGGGCGTTGACCCTGCTGCGCCGCCACCGCATCGGCATGGTCTTCCAGTTCTTCAACCTGATCCCCAGCCTCACGGTCCGCGAGAACGTGGGACTGCCCCTGCTGGTCGGCAACGGCGGCATGGGGGAGGACGGACGCATCGATGACCTGCTCGCCGAGGTCGGCCTCGCCGCCCGCAGCGGCCATTTCCCGTTCCAGCTTTCGGGCGGCGAAATGCAACTGGTGTCCATCGCCCGGGCGCTGGTCCACGAGCCCGACCTGGTCCTGGCCGACGAGCCGACGGGCAACGTCAACCCGGGCGTCGGGCGGGTCATCATGGACACCCTGCGCCGGGCCGCCAAACACCACGGGGCGGGGCTTTTGATGGTGACCCACAGCCCCGAACACGCCGCGTGGGCCGACCGCATCTGCTTTCTCAAGGACGGGCTGATCGCGGGCGAGCTGCGCCAGGACGGCCGCCAGGAGGCGGTGGCCCCCATCTACCAGCGCCTGTTGGAGCTGGGCATATGAGCGGGATGGCGGACCCCGCGTCCGCCGCCGGCGTGGCGGCGCGCCGCGGTCCGGGCGACCTCAACTGGCGGCTGGCGTGGCGGCTGACGCTGCGCAGCCTGCGCCGCCACGGGGTGGTGGCCCTCGCCACCGTCCTGGGCGTGGCCATCGGCATGACGGTGGTCGGCGCCATCCTGGTGGTCGATGCCAACACGGATCACAGCTTCGGCGAGGTGGCGGCGGCGACCGCGGACGCCGAACCGGGCCGGGGTGGCACGGCGCAGGCCGAAGTCCTCCCGTTCGACACGGTGTCGTTCGTCCGCGCCGACAGCGGCGAGCGGCGCACAATCCGCATCATTCCGTCCCAGGAAGGCGCCCTGAAGGAGGGCATCCGGGATTTCGCGGCCGTCGACCGGCGCGGCGCCGAGGACTACCAGGCCATGCGCCTGGCGGTCCGGCTGGCGTCCCTGTTCGCCTTCTTCATCGGTGCCATCATCGTCTTCTACACCATGCGCTACTCGGTGGCCTCGCGCAGCCGCGAGTTCTGCCTGCTCATGTGCCTGGGCGAAAGCCGTGCCGGCGTCGCCCTGTCCCTGGCCACGGAGGCGGCGGTCCTGGGCGTCGCCGGTGCGGTGTGCGGCATCGCCCTGGCGCTGCCCATCGCCCAGGGGCTTCTGGCGGCGGGCATATCGACCAATGGGCGCCACCCGCTGCCGGGGTTCGAGGTGCCCTGGGGCGAGCTCGCCGCCATGGGCCTGATCGGCGTGGCCGTCGCCCTGCTGGGGGTGGCGGCGCCGGTGCGCGCGGTGCGGAGGATGCCCATTGCCCAGGTCCTGCAGCCGCGCTTTCTCGGTGACGACGTCGGATCCCGGGAATTCGCCGGCGGGGGCCTGGCCTGGCTGATTCCGGCGTTGCTCGCTGCGACCTACGTGGCGGTGCGGCCGCTACTGCAGTCATGGTTGTCGGTGGTCGGGTTCTTCGTCTTCGAGGCGACGTTCGCCGTGGCGCTCACGATCGGCGTCCTGTGGTGGGCCAATCCGCTGCTGCGCGCCATCATCCGCCTGTGCGAGGCCCTGACCCGCCGCCTGCTGCCCCTGGAAACCCTCCTCACCGGGCGCCGCATGCGCCTGGCCAGCCGCAAGACGGTGGTGGCCGTGGCCGGCGCGTCCCTGGTCTTCGGTCTCCTGACCGGGCTCCATACGGTGACCCGGGCGCTCAAGGACGAAAGCCGCACCTGGGCGTGGGAGGCCGTCATCCCCTATTCCTTCTTCGAGCGGCGGCCGGGCTTCCGGTTCAACGAAGCGCTGTTCCAACAAATCGTCCGCAACCAGGGTGTCCAGTTCTTCCGCCTGTCGGCCAAGATCGCGGGCGAGTTCCCCGTCCGCCTGATCCGTGCCGAAGACGTGAACCCCTATCGCGAGGCGCAGGGCCGGCCAACGCTGCGGCCGGGGACGGCCATCTTCTCGCGCACCCTGGCGGCCCGGTTCGACGTCTCCCCGGGCGACGCCGTGGTCCTGCGGAGCGGTGGCGCGGACCACCGGTTCGAGGTGATCGAGGTGAGCGACGACATGGGCTACGACGGCGAGGAGGGGCAGTACGTGGACCTCAAGTCCTACGTGCTGTTCAGCGACGGCAACCCGATATTCGCCGACAATCTGGAGAAGACCCTGGGCCGGTACGGCATGGCCCGCCGCATGGACGGCGGTTGGGGCCTGACCACCGACCAGAGGGCCGCCTTTTTCCCGGTATACGAGGCGACCAAACAGGGTGTCGCCCTGGCGTATTGGCAGATCACCGAGATCGACCGCGATTTCCTGATCTTCGATTTCATTCTCGCCATGACCATGGTCCTGGCCGCTATCGGAGTCGCCAACACCATGCTCATCCAAGTGCATGCACGGGGGCGGGAGTTCTCGGTCATGCGCACCGTGGGCGTCAGCCGCTGGCAGGTGGCGCGGCTCCTGATGCTGGAGGGGCTGATCATCGGGCTGGTGAGCGCCATCATCGCCGTGGTCCTGGGCAACGCCCTCGGCGCCATCAGCGTCGCCTTCCTCGACCGGTTCACCCTGTTCGCCTACGACTTCCGCTTCTCGCCGCTGATGACGGCGGCCATCTCGGTGCTCGCCGTGCTCACCTGTATCGTGGCGGCCGTCTATCCGGCCGTTGCCGCCACCCGCACCTCATCGGCCGAATCCCTGCATTACGAGTGATGATGGCCGTTGCCGCGCGTACGCTCGCCCTGGTCTCGGCGGCGTCGGCGGCCTGCATGGCGGAGGGCGCGGCCGGCGGCCCGGCGGTGGACGACTATTCGGCGGTGCGCCGGTGCGTGGCCGCGGTATGGCACGGCGCGCAGGCCGGCGATCCGGTGTCCGTCGAAGGCATGGCGGTGGATGTCCGGCGCGACGGGGACGGGCGCGTCACGGTGCGGGTGCCGGTGAGCGGCGACGGCCGCCGAACCGTCGTGTGCACGTTCGCGCCCGACGGTCGGATGACGGTGTCCGATGAGCCGCGGTAGGCCCGGCTTACGGCTTGCCGCCGCCCCGCACCTGGCCGGCCTCGCGTTCGAGCAGCGGGCGATGGCGCTCCACCAGCTCGGCGATGACGGCGGAGATGTCGGGGTCCCGGCGGCGTGAGGCCACGTGGGTGCCGTGGGATTCGGAGGCCACGTTGGCCACTACCCGCGCCAGGGCCACGTCGCGCAAAAGCTCCAGCGACTCCAGCGGAATGTGGATGGTCACGGTGACCAGAGGCTGTCGGTCCGTGTCGCGGGCCATGGTTGGGTCCCCCGTCCCTGGCCGGCGGCGGACCTGGGCTCGCCGCCGATACCCATACTGCCCATCGACCCGTCGACATGCAACCGTAGGTGTGGCCGCCTACGGGAGGTCGAGGAGCACCACCTCGGCATCGCCGTCGGCGGTGATGGTTAGCCGGTCCTCGCCCTCGATGGCGGCGCCGGCACGGGTGGAGACGGCGACCCCGTTGACCGTGACCGACCCGCGGGCGGGAACCAGATAGGCGCGCCGGCCCGCCGTCAACGAATGAGTCACGGTCTCCCCGTCATTCATGTCGGCGGCATAAAGGGCCGCGTCCTGGTGGATGGGCAGCACCCCGTCGCCGCCATGGCCGTCGCGGCCCGACGCCAGGAGCTCCAGTCCGGCACCGGCGCGCGCCGACTCCCGGGTTTGCCAATGGGGCGGCAGGCCCGGGCGGTCGGGCCGGATCCAGATCTGGAACAGCTCAAGATCCTCGTCGCCTTGGTTGTGCTCCGAATGGACGATGCCGGTGCCGGCCGACATCACCTGCACCTGCCCGGCCCGGGTGACGCCCTGGTTGCCCAGGCTGTCGCCGTGGGTCACCGCGCCTTTGCGCACGTAGGTGATGATCTCGAAGTCCTGGTGCGGGTGCATGGGGAAACCGCCGCCGGGGCGGAACAGGTCGTCGTTCCACACCCGCAGGGGGCCGAAGCCCATGCGGTCCGGGTCGTGGTACTCGGCGAAGCTGAAGTGGAAGCGGGCGCTGAGCCAGTCCCGGTCGCTGCGGCCCAGGTCAGCGAACGGCGTGACGCGGATCATGGGGGTCTCCCTCGTGGTCGGGGTTGACGCTTAACCTTCGGAAAAGGTGGGGGCGTGCATTCCCGTAGACAATATGGATTTCCGGAATAGTATTGTTTCCATTTCAGGAACAATACACGGTGCCGCACATGGATACCCTGACCGGCATGGCCCTGTTCGCCAAGGTGGTGGAGACGGGCGGATTCTCGGCGGCGGCAGTGGCCCTCGGCCGCTCCAAGTCGGCGGTGAGCAAGCAGGTGGCGCGGCTGGAGGAACGGTTGGGCGCGCGGCTGCTCAACCGCACCACCCGCCGGCTGGCACTGACCGAGGTGGGCGCCGCCTACTACGAGCGCTGCACCCGCATCCTGGCCGAGGTGGAGGAGGCGGAGCGGGCGGTCGGCCACCTGCACGCCGAACCCCGCGGCACCCTGCGGGTCAGCGTCCCGGTGTCGTTCGGCATCGCCCATGTGGCGCCGGCCCTGCCGGCCTTCATGGACCGTTATCCGGACCTCGCCGTCGACCTCACCTTCGGCGACCGGATCGTCGATCTCATCGACGAAGGCTTCGATGCCGCGGTCCGCATCGCCCGGCTGCCGGAGTCCACCCTGGTGGCCCGCCGGCTGGCGCCGTTCCGGCGGGTCGTGTGCGCGGCGCCCGCCTACTGGCGGCGCCATGGCGTGCCGGACCGGCCGCAGGATCTAACCGAACACCAATGCCTGCGCTATGCCTACCTTCAGACCGGCGACGACTGGCCGTTCCGCGGACCGGCGGGCGCGTTTTCGGTCACCGTGTCGGGTCGCCTGCGCACCAACAACGGCGACGCCCTGCGGGCGGCGGCGGTGGCCGGGCTCGGCGTCTGCCTGAGCCCCACCTTCATCGTCGCCGACGACCTGCGCGCCGGCCGCTTGCAGACGGTGCTGGCCGACTTCGAGGAGGGCGACCTGGCGGTCTACGCGGTCTACCCCCACAGCCGCCATCTGTCGGCCAAGGTCCGGGCCTTCGTCGACTTCCTGGCCGAACGCTTCGGCCCGAAGCCCTACTGGGATGCGGGCCTGCCCTGAGGCCGGCGGGCAATGGTGGTGTCAGGCTGCTGCGGCGGATGGTGTGGTGCCGGTTTGGCCGGCACCGATGGACGACGGTGATCCGCGGATGGACCGCCGATGACGCGCGATCCGCCACCACACGCCACGTTGACGGGTCGCGTCACTGGCGGTCGTAGCGGTCCATGGTGCGCGTGCGCGCCTGATCGAGCCGCCGCGGGGACAATCGCCGACCAACCTCTTCGCGGCGGCCGGCGGCGGACTCGTGGCCCGCGGCGGCCGCGTGGTCGAACAGCACGTACGCTTCGACCAGATCGCTCGCGCCGTTCCCGTCCCGGCACAGGGAGTCGGCCAGCCGCATGCACGCGTCGGCGTTGTCCTGTGCGGCCGCCTTGCGGTACCAGTCGGCCGCCTGAACCGGATCCCGGGAAACGCCGAACCCCATGGCATAGAGGTATCCGAGATGGGCCTGGGCCTTGGCGTTGCCCTGGTCGGCGGCCCTCAGGAACCAGGCCGCCGCTTCGCCGTGGTCCTCGGGGACTCCCATCCCCTCGGCATACAGCTCGCCCAGATTGGCCTGGGCGATGTCGTCGCCCTGTTCGGCCGACTTGCCGAACCAGAAGGCCGCCTGGGCGAAATCCTGCGGGACCCCGTGGCCGCGCCGGTACAGGAGACCCAGGTTGTTCTGGGCGCCGGCGATCCCCTGCTCGGCGGCGGCGCGGAACCACCGGGCCGCCTGGCCTTGGTCGCGCGGGGCGCCGCGGCCCCAGTGGTAGAGATCGGCCAGCCAGTACTGGGCATCGGCCTCGCCCTGTTCGGCCCGCAGGATGAGTTCGTCGAACAGGGACAGGTCCAGCGGCGTGTCCCAGGCCAGCACCCGCCACGGGCTCTCGGGATGGGACAGCAGGCGTTCCGTGGCGTCGCGCATGGACTGGTTGGACGGATCGTCGCCCTGGCCCCACCACAGGCGGCCGCGCAGGAAGCTTTCGCCGAAGTGCGCCCACGAGTGAAGCGACTCGCGGGCCAGCCGCGCCGCCCGGTACAGCAAGGGCCAGCACTCGTCGACCCGGATCAGGCCGCCGGCCAGGGCCAGCCGCACCACGTGACCGAGCCGCGCCACGTCCCACGCCGCGATGCCGCCGGCGCCGAGGTCCGATTCCCATTGGCTGATCGTGGAATAGGCCCACGCATGATAGGCGACGCTTGCTTCGAGCTGATCCTTGTCCAGGTCCAGGTGATCGAGTTGGAATCCGGCGACGGCGCGGTAGACATCCTCGGTCCGGCCCATGAGGTCGTTGTCGATGAGAACCCGCCGGAAAAGCTGGTACTGGGTACGGTGCCCCTCGTCCAGGAGCCACTCCAGCATCTCCAGAACCTTGTCGTGGTCGGTGGCCTCCCAGTCCCGTTCGAGGATTTGGCGGCACATGTCTCCGTGCCGGTCCGCATCGAACCCGCCGTCGAGGCGCTGCGCCCAGTTGTGCTCGGCCTCGAGAAACCCGTCAAAGGCTTCGAGATAGATGGCCGAAAGGGCGAGCACCCACCTGTCGGCGCTGCTTTCGGCCCAGGTACGCTCCGCATCGACGGACATCGCCGACTCCCCCCAACGTCCGGTCCCGCCTCCGGGCGGGCCGTTCACGGGATCGATGGCGGATCCCGTCATCCGAAGCCGCGGAGTTCGGCATCCGGACCGGGTGACGCATCGGATAACGTCGGGCGTCCGGACTCCCTCAGCCGTGTCAGTCCCGCCGGTGTCACGCGGACGATGGCGCCGATGCCGGCTTGGTGGTCGCGGCGGACCAGACCCTGATCGACGGCGTCCTCCCAGACGGTGAGCCGGGGACAGGAGGTCCGCCACGCGTCCATCACGTCGGCATAGCACCGTGGCTCGGCCGCCACCCACTCGACCAGATCGAGGACCAGGGCATCGGTGCTGTCCGTCATGGCGCAATCACCCGGATGGGATCGCCGTCGAGCCACGCGCGGATCGCCTCGACGGTGCCCGGATAGAATACCCGGTAGGTCTCCTCGGTCACATAGCCCATGTGCGGCGACAGGACCGTGTTGTCGAGGGCGCGCAGCGGGTGGTCGGCGGGCAAGGGCTCGACGTCGTAGACATCGAGGGCGGCGCCGCCGATGGCGCCGGACCGGAGGGCATCGATCAGGTCGCGCTCGTTGACGATGGGGCCGCGGGAGCAGTTGACCAGCCAAGCGGTCGGCTTCATCCGGGCTAGGTCAGTCGCGGTGACCAGATCGGTGGTTCGACCGCTGAGCACCATGTGAATGGTGACCACGTCGGCGGTCTTGAACAGGTCGTCCCTGGTCACCAATCGGGCGCCGCAGTCGGCGGCCCGCTCGGCGGTCAGGTTGGGGCTCCAGGCGATCACCTCCATGCGGAACGCCGCGCCGATCTCGGCCACCTGGCTGCCCAGACGGCCGAGGCCGATGACGCCCAGGGTCTTGCCCTCAAGGTCCCAGCCGAGGCCGGTCTGCCAGCCGCCGTCGCGCATGGACCGGTCCTCGGCGGCCAGGTTGCGGGCGGCGGCGAGGATCAGGGCCCAGGTCAACTCGACGGTGGAACGGCCGGGCGACGGCGTGCCGCAGACGGTCACCCCGTGATCGCCGGCCGCCTGCAGGTCGATGGCCTTGTTGCGCGCGCCCGTGGTGACCAGGAGCCGGAGCCTCGGCAACCGCTCGAACAGGGCGCGGGGAAACGGAGTCCGTTCGCGCATGATGGCGATGATCTCGAAGTCCTGCAGCGCCGCCGCGGCCGCGTCGAGAGAGCCCAGATGATCGGTGAACACCGTGACCTCGGCGTCGCCCTCGACGGCCGACCAGTCGGCCATGTCGCGCGCGACGTTCTGGTAATCGTCAAGCACAGCAATCCGCATGGTGTCACTCCGACCCGAAGTCCGGCGGAAGGGGTGGTGACGCTCCTATCCCCGCAGCCAGCTCTTGAGCGGCTGCCCCGTCAACGGCGTCGGCGGCGGCACCGTCTCGCCGGCATCGGCGCGGATCCGGGCGTCCTTCGTCAACGCCGCGAGGCGGTAGAACCCGTGCACCATCTTCGAGAACGGGGTGAGCAGGAAGAAGGCCAGGACGGCCCCCAGGTGGAGGGCAAGCAGCTCGGGCAGCCACGGGCTGCCGCCGAATGCATAGAGGGCCAGGCCGCTGGTGCTGACCAGGAACAGGAGCACGATGAACCCCATTTCGCCACCCCAGACCCGGGCGTCCGACAGGTGCCGATCCGACCTCAGCTTGAGGACGGCGAGTCCGATGGTGCCGAGGCTGAGCAGGATGCCGCCCGAGACCCCGAAGAGCTTCGGAAGGGACATCAGGCCGTAGGGAGCGGGGATGCCGAACGCGTAGTGCATAACGGTGGCGACGCACGTCGAGGCGAAACACAGGAGGAAACCGTACATCACGGCCTGGTGGTGCCAGCGGCGGGCGTTCGAGAACCGGTCCTCGTCCTCGAAGTTGCAGCCGTCGCCGTGACCGCCGGTGAGGTCTCGCATCGCGGCGGCGGATGCGAACGCGGACGCGAGGTCCGTCAGCCGCACCGGTCCGCCGCCGATGGTTCGCCAGTAGCGGCGCACGCCGATGGCGATCAGGAGCAGCGGCAACAGGAATGCCGGTGCGAAGATCGCCACCATCGCGTTGTGCGACAGCACGGCGTAGAAGCCGTCTCCGCCAGATGAGCCGATCGCCTTGATGGCCCAGATCAGCAGCGCCAACCCGGCGACGGTCGCCGCCGCGATGGCCACCCCGCTGCGCTGAAAGGCCCTGGCGAGGCCGGCCGGAACCGTATGGTCCTGCCAACTGTCCTGGCGGACCTCGGCCAGGATCTTCGGCACGTTCAGGTCGAACTCGTGCGGCTCCGTGTACTGGCAGGCGTAGTAACACCCGCGGCAGTTATGGCAGAGGTTCGCGAGGTGGGTGATGTCGCCATCCGAAAAGGCGCGCTGGCGGTTGATGGCCGGGAAGACGGAGCAGTAGCCCTCGCAGTAGCGGCAGGCGTTGCAGATCTCGATCTGGCGGCGCGCTTCGGCGAAGGTTTCAGTGGACATGGGCGGCCGCCTCCCGACCGGCGATGCGCCCGAAGACGGTGCCGATGGTCATCCCGAACCCGGCCAGATATCCCTGCCCCAGGATCGAGCCCGCCATGATCTCCCCGGCCGCCCAGAGGTTCCGCACCGGTCCGCTGTCGCACTGGACCTGCGCGGTCTCGCTGACCTGCAGTCCCAGGTAGGTGAAGGTGACGCCGGTCCTCAGGCTGTAGCCGTAAAACGGCGGATCCGAGATCGGCCGGGCCCAGTTGGTCTTGGGCGGGTCCAGCCCCACGGTTGACAGGCCGTCCAGCTCGGTCGGGTGGAAGTCGCCGTCGGTGCAGGCGGCGTTGAACCGGTCGATGGTCGCCCGCAAGGCGCCCGCGGGCAGGCCGAGTTTTCCGGCGAGGGCCTCGATGCTGTCGGCGGTGACGGGGGGAAAGACCGACGGCATGAACAGTTCGAGCGACTTCGAGTCGATGATCGCGTAGGCCACCTGGTCCGGCTGGCCGGCAACGAGGCGGCCCCAGATCGCGTAGCGCTTCGGCCACACGTCCTCGCCCTCGTCGTAGAAACGCTCCGCGTTCCTGTTGACGACGACCGAGAACGGCACGCAGTCGAGGCGCGTCACGATCCCACCATCGAACTTCGGCGCGCGTCCGTCGATCGCCACCGCGTGACATTGCGTCGGGTCGCCGACCGAAGTGGCCCCCTGATCCAGCATGTCGCGCAGGACCACGCCACGGTTGTAGGGCGTTCCGCGAATCAGGAAGTTCCTGGCCGGCGGCCCCCAGGCCCTGGCCAGCCAGTCCGTGTCGGCCTGAAAGCCGCCCGACGCCAGAACCACCGCCTTCGGCACGATCCGGTGTGTCGTGCCGTCCTGCGTGAAGTCGACACCGGTCACTCGGTCTCCGTCCATCTGCACGTGCGTCACCTGGGCCTCGTACCGGACGTCGACGCCGAGGTTGGCGGCGGTCCGGTAATAGGCGTTCACCAGCGACTTCCCGCCGCCCAGAAAGAAGGCGTTGGTCCTCGCCAGCGAAAGGGTGCCGGACAGGGATGGCTGAAAGCGGACCCCGTGCCGTTCCATCCACGGCAGGCATTCCTCGGATGTCCGAATGGCCAGGCGCGCCAGCGTCTCGTCCGTCTTGCCGGCGGTCACCTTGAGGAGGTCCTCGAAGTATTCGTCTTCGTCGTAGGTGTCCGTGAGCACCGAGAGGGGGCCGCGGTGCATGCAGCGGAAGTTCCGTGTGTGCCGCGAGTTCCCGCCTCGGTACGGTTTCGGCGCGCCCTCGAGCAGAAGCACGCTCGCCCCCGCCTCGCGCGCCGTAATGGCGGCGCAGAGCGCCGCGTTGCCGCCGCCGACGACGAGGACATCCAACTGATCGCCCATGGGTCTCGACCGCCCTCCGGAAACCGACCGGACTCTATGAAGCCCACCTGTCAGTTCCCTTTCAAGACGTCGGCGACGCCGCGGGTTCGTCGACGCGGCAAAAAGGTGACGGCGGGGCCGGTTGGGGGAAGGGGGGAGGGATCCGGCCCCGCCGACCAGTTAAGGGGTCTTGGGGGAGAAAGTCGTGTCGCGGCAGCCGATCGAACGTCGCTGGTGCAGTCTTTTCTGCACGATCACGAGGCTGCCATCGGCGCATCGTAATGAGCCAACCTGTCGGAAACCTTTCAGCGAGTGAAAGCTGTTCGCAATGCGGTCAAGGCCGATCGCCGACCAGCCCCGGGAGCACGACGCGGACCAGGGCCCCGCCGGACGGCGCCGCCCGGACGGCGACGTCTCCGCCATGGCGTCGGGCGATCTCCCGCACGATGGCCAGTCCCAGACCGCATCCGCCTTCATCGTGCTCGGCCAGGCGCACGAACCGCTCGAAGACGGCCTCGCGCTGGTCTTGCGGAATGCCGGGGCCGTCGTCCTCGACCTCCAGAACCATTTCGCCGGGGTTGTCGGCGATGCCCGTCCGCACGGTCACGCGCGCCTGGTTCGGACAGTAGCGGATACTGTTGTCGATCAGGTTAGCCAGCATCTCGCCGAGAAGGGTCGGATTCCCCGGGATCCAACAGCCTTGCGTCGGCCCTTCGAAACCAAGGTCGATGTCCTTGGCCAGCGCCTTCTGAACCCATTCAGCGGTCGAGTCGGCGGCCAGCCGGGCGGCATCCACCGTCTCCTGCCGCGGTTGACCGCCGCTCACCGGCTGGGCCCGGGCCAGACTCAGGAGTTGATTGGCCAGCCGCGAGGAGCGGCGGGTCGCACCGAGGATCTTTTCGAGCGTGTCCCGGGAGTCGGCGTTTTCGGCCTCGCGCACCGCCAGCTCGGCCTGGGCCTGGAGCGCGGCCAACGGCGTGCGGAGCTGGTGTGACGCATTGGCGATGAACTCTTCGTTGGCGGCGATGCTCTCCTTGAGCCGCTCCAGAAGCTGGTTGATGGCCGCCACCACCTCGCGGATCTCCTGGGGCATGGGGTGGGTGATCGGGCGCAGGTCGTGGTAGGACCGGCGCCGGATGGCCTCCTGCAGCCGCCGCAGCGGTGCCAGGCCCTGGGTGATGCCGATCCAGGCGAAGACGACGGCAACACCGATGACCAGAACCAGGCGCACCGCCGCGCTGATCACCGATTCCGTGATCAACTGCTGGCGGCCGTGCCGGGTCTGGCTGACCTGGACCGTGACCCAGCCGTCGATGTCCTGCTCGGCGATCAAGAACGAGATCGCGACCACCCGGACCGGCTCGTTCCGGTAGACGGAGTCATAGAAAAGCGGAATGCCGCCCTCCAGGGTCCGGTCCTCGGGGATCGGGGGGAGGTCGTCGTAGCCGGTGACGAAAGCGTTGTCCGGACCGATGACCTTGTAGAAGAGCTCGTCCTGGGTCCCCGCCATCATTGCCGCCAGGGCTTCCTCCTTTACCAGGTCGCCACCCGTCGCCACCACCTGCTCGGAGATGCCCACCGCGAAGCCGACGATGAAGCGGTCATGCAAGGTGTCGGCCGTGTCCAGGGCGCTGACGTAGGCCTCGTACAGCATCGCCGCCGACAGCAGGATGCCGGGAACCAGGGCCCACGCCAGCAGGCGCAGGCGGAGGGACAGTCCGTCCCAGGTCATTGCGCATCGAGCAGGTAGCCGAGCCCGCGCACGGTCCGTATGGCCAGCCTCGGATGGGCCAGCTTCTTGCGTAGCCGGTGAACGTAGATCTCGATCGACGACAGGCTTGCCTCGTCGTCGAAGCTGAAGATGGATTCGGCGATCTGGTCCTTGCTGACGACCTTGCCGAAGCGGCGCATCAGCACCTCCAGCAGGCTTCGCTCCCGCGGCGTCAGATCGACGTCCCGGTCGTCGACGCGGCAGGTGCGGCTCTTGGTGTCGAAGCTGAGGACGCCGTGGGTGATCACGGTCGATTTCGGCTCGCCGCCGCGCCGCCGCAGCATGGCGCGGACCCGCGCCTCCAGCTCCTCGAGGGCGAACGGCTTGGTCAGGTAGTCGTCGGCCCCCAGGTCGAGCCCGGTGACCCGCGCATCCACCTCGGACCGCGCGGTGAGGATCAGGACCGGCGAATCCGAACCGCGGCGGCGCAGATTGCGCAGGACCTCCAGACCGTCCATGCCGGGCAGGTTGAGATCGAGAATGACCAGGTCGTAAGTCTGGGTGGCCAGGACCTCGTCCGCGTGGTCGCCTTCGCTGAGGACGTCCACCGCGTAGTCGTGGCTGGCGAGCGTGCGCGACACCGCGTCGGCCAGGGTGTCGTTGTCCTCGACCAGCAGCAGCCGCACGGGTTTCTCCTCCGTCGGGTCGCCCGCAACGACGGGTCTCGAACGGCCAGTTTAGCGCGAAAATCCCCCTGAAAGCTAACTGACAGAAAATCCACCTACCGTATCGAACTCAAGAGGCCGATGCTTCGCCAAGGCTCGATCGATGCTGCAAGACCAAGAAGCCGGCGCGACGTTTCGTCCTCCACCCCTTCAAACGCAGTGATCGTAAAGGCGAGGGAGCAACGTCATGAAATCGAGGCAGTTTCACATCACGCGTCGGACAGCGCTGGTCGCCGTCGGGGCCGCCGCCCTGGCGCTGACCGGCGTGGCCGGCACACAGGCGCTGGCCGCGGACTTCTCGGGCAAACGGATCGAGTGGATCATCCCCTTCAAGGAAGGCGGCGGGTCGGACACCTGGGCCCGTTTCTACGCGCCCCAGATCGCCGGCAACTTGCCCGGCGGGCCGGTCATCGCGGTCAAGAACATTCCCGGCGGCGGCTCGACCAAAGGCTCCAATCAGTTCCAGTCGCGGGCCAAGCCGAACGGGCTGACCATCCTCGGAACCTCCGGCTCCACCCAGTTCCCCTACCTGCTGGGCGACCGTCGGGTGCGGTACGAGTACAAGGACTGGACGGTGGTGCTGGCGACGCCGACGGGCGGCGTCGTCTACGTCAGTCCCGGCCTCGGCGTGATGTCGGCCGCCGACATCGGCAAGCTCAAGGGCGTGGACCTGCGCTACGGCAGCCAGGGTGCCACGTCGCTGGACCTGATCCCGCTCCTGGCCTTCGAAAAGCTCGGCCTCAACGTCAAGGCCGTGTTCGGCATGAAGGGCCGCGGTGCCGGGCGGCTCGCCTTCGAGCGGGGCGAGACCAACATCGACTACCAGACGTCGTCCGGCTACCTGAAGAAGGTGACGCCGCTGGTCAAGGCCGGCAAGGCCGTCCCCGTCATGAGCTGGGGCGCGCTCGACAGTGGCGGCAACCTGGTGCGGGATCCCACCTTCCCCGACCTGCCGCACTTCGCCGAGGTGTACGAGACCATCCATGGCAAGAAGCCGTCGGGCGAGTGGTTCGACGCCTGGAAGGCGTTCTTCACCGCCGGTTTCGCGGCCCAGAAGATGATCTTCCTGCCCAAGGGCACGCCGAACGACGTGGTGCAGGCGTGGCGGGACGCCGCGGCCAAGACCATCGGTGCGCCCGGCTTCAAGGACAAGGCGATGAAGGTCCTGGGCACCTATCCCCAGAAGGTCGGTCCCGATGCCGAGTTGCTGGTGAACACGGCGATCAATGTGGACCCCAAGGCCAAGGAATGGGTGCGGAACTGGCTGACCACGAAATACAACGTCAAGTTCTGACCTGATCAACGAGACGCGGGGCGGGCACAGGTGTTCCGCCCCGCGTCATATAATCATGGGAGGCAACGATGCTCGACAGTGCGCTCGTCGCCCTCGCGAACATCACCAGCGGCGTCCATCTGCTCTATCTGATCGGCGGCGTCTTCCTGGGGCTGGCGGTCGGCATCTTCCCCGGCCTCGGCGGCATCGTCGGCCTCTCCCTCCTGCTGCCCTTCCTCTACGGCATGGACCCCACGTCGGCGCTGGCCATGCTGATCGGCCTGGTGGTCGTGATTCCGACGTCGGACACCTTCACCTCCGTCCTCATGGGCATCCCCGGCTCCAGCGCGTCCCAGGCAACGGTGCTCGACGGCTTCCCGCTGGCCAAGAAGGGCGAGGCCGCCCGGGCGCTCGGCGCAGCGTTCTCGGCGTCCCTGTTCGGCGGCCTGCTGGGGGCGGTGATCTTGACGGTCTTCGTCCTGGTGGCGCGCCCGGTGATCCTGGCCTTCGGTTCGGCCGAGCTGTTCATGTTGACCGTTCTCGGGCTCAGCATGGTCGGCGTCATGGCCGGCTCCAGTGTCATCAAGGGCCTGACCGCCTGCGGCATCGGCCTCATGTTGGGCGGCGTGGGCGGTGCGCCGGCCACCGGCGAATACCGGATGATCTTCGACCTGGATTACCTCACCGACGGGGTGCCGCTGGTGGTGGTCGGTCTCGGCATTTTCGCCGTCCCGGAGATCGTTGACCTCCTGCGCCAGAACCGAACCATCGCCGGCGGTGCGGCCCTGGGCAAGGGATGGCTCGACGGCCTGAAGGACATGATCCGCAACAAGTGGCTGTGTGTCCGGTGCGCGGGGATCGGGTCCATGGTCGGCGCGCTGCCCGGCCTCGGCGGCAGCGTTGTCGACTGGATCGCCTATGGACACGTTGTTCAGACGGCCAAGGACAAATCGGAGTTCGGCAAGGGTGACATCCGCGGCGTCCTGGCGCCGGAGTCCGCCAACAACGCCAAGGAGGGCGGCGGCCTGATCCCGACCCTTCTCTTCGGCGTGCCAGGCTCCGGCAGCATGGCGGTGTTCTTGGGCGGCATGGTGCTGATCGGGCTGGAGCCCGGTCCGTCGATGGTCGAAGAGAACCTGGACATCACCTACACCATCATCTGGTCGCTGGCCCTGGCCAATGTGATCGGCGCCGGCACCTGCCTCCTGATCTCCAAGCACGTGGCCAAGCTGACGACCATCCGCTACCCCCTGATGGCGCCGTTCATGATCATGGTGATCTGTTTCGGAGCCTTTCAGGCGACCCGTGATCTGGGGGACCTGGTCGCCCTGTTCGCCATCGGCCTGCTCGGCATCGTCATGAAGCGCTTCGGCTGGCCGCGCCCGGCCCTGCTGATCGGGTTCGTGCTGTCGGGCCAGATGGAGACCTATCTCTATCAGGCGCTGCAGTTCTACGAGTGGGGTTTCCTGGCCCGTCCCGGCGTCATCATCATCGGCCTGATCACGGTGGCGTCCATCGTGCTCGGCGCCGTCTACGGCCATCGCGGCACCGACGAGGAGCAGACCCGCCATGCCACGGACCGCCGCCCGCAGATGGTGTTCGCCGGTTTCCTGCTGGTTCTGTTCGCCTACGGGCTCTACGACGCCTTCCAGCAGTCCTATCTCGGTGGCGTTTACACAGGGGCAGTGGCGGCCGTGATGCTGGCCCTCGGCACCTGGGTGTTCGTCAAGCTCGCCTTCGGCCGGGCGGGCGAGCCCGCCAACCACGACGAGGAGCTGGGCGGCGCCTATGCCGGACGCGACGACCTGGTGGGCCTCGGCCATTACATCTATTGGCTGGCCGGGTTCCTGGCGGCGATCTTCGCCATCGGCTATCTGTTGGCGCTGACCGCGTTCTTCCTGATCTTCCTGCGCATCAAGGGCGGGGTCTCGTGGGCCCGGGCTGTACTCCTGACCGGGTGCGGCATCGGATTCCTGGTGTTCCTTGCGCACATCATGGTGCTCGATTTC
The DNA here is from genome assembly GCA_028277795.1 of Rhodospirillales bacterium. Taxonomy (GTDB): domain Bacteria; phylum Pseudomonadota; class Alphaproteobacteria; order Rhodospirillales; family JANQFP01; genus JANQFP01. The sequence continues at coordinate 6,212 of JANQFP010000141.1, read as the reverse complement.
CCGCGCGGGGTGTTGCAGGAGATGATCGAGCTGCCGTGGCCGATCGGGTGAGGAGGGACGCGCCATGAGTCGTTTTCGGACACTGCTGATGCCCCTCGGCCTGGGCGGCGAGGTCGTGGAACGGTTGACCGGCGCGCTGGCCGTAGCCCGTCACTTCGAGGCCCACCTCGACGTCATGTTCACCACCGTCAGCCCCCGACACATGATTCCCAGCGAGATCTTCGGCGTGTCGAAGGACGTGATGCACGGGTTGTCGGATGCGGCGGACGGCCACGTGGCGGCATGCCGGGACGAGCGCCAGGCGATCTTCGTCGACCTGTGCCGCCGGTTCGATGTCCCTATCGTCGAGGCGCCCGGCCCAAGCGGTGTCTCGGCGGCATGGCACTCCGTCGACGGGCTGCGCAGCGTCGTGCTGGCGGCTCGGGGTCGTTTGGCCGATCTGATCGTCGTCGCGCGCCCGCCGGAGGCCAAGCCGTCGGCGATGATCGAGGCGGCGTTGAAGGAGACGGGCCGGCCAGTGTTGATGATGCCGCGTACCCAGGAAACCTTCGCCGCCGATCGAGTTGTCATCGGCTGGAACGGCTCCACCGAATCGGCCCGCGCCGTGGACGCGGCCCTGCCGTGCCTTGTCGCCGCGGGGTCGGTGCGCATCCTCACCACGGACCGGCACGCCGACGAAGGGATCGGCGCGACGGCGCTTGGCAGATATCTCGCATGGCATGGTGTCGATGCCGACGTCCACATCCTCGATGCGTCACACCGGTCGGTTGGCGACGCGCTTCTGGCCGCGGCCGCGGAAAGCGGCGCCGATCTGCTGGTCGTGGGCGGCTACAGCCATCGGCAGCGGGCCCGCCACCTCATCCTCGGCGGGGTGACCGAGCGCATCCTCGCCGCCGCCGAGCTGCCCGTGCTGATGGCCCACTAGGACGGAGCGCGGACCCATGCAGACCAGGATCCCGTGCGTGATGATGCGGGGCGGCACCTCCAAGGGGCCGTACCTTTTGATGCGCGATCTCCCGTCCGAGCCGGAGATCAGGGACCGGGTGCTGCTGTCGCTGATGGGCTCGCCCGACCTGCGCCAGATCGACGGCATCGGCGGCGCCGATCCGCTGACCAGCAAGGTGGCCATGGTCGGCCCGCCGACGCGGGCGGACGCCGACGTGGACTACCTGTTCGCCCAGGTCTCCATCGAGCGCGCCCACGTGGACACCGAGCCCACCTGCGGCAACATCCTGTCGGGCATCGGCGCCTTCGCCATCGAGGCGGGCCTGGTCCCGGCCGGGGACGGCACCACGACGGTGATGGTCCACAACGTCAACACCCGGTCCCTGATCGAGTCCGTCGTGCGGACGCCGGGCGGGCGGGTCGAATACGAAGGGGACACGGCCATCGACGGCGTGCCGGGGACGGCGGCGCCGGTGCTGCTCAACTTCATGGACGTGGTCGGCTCCAAGACCGGGGCGCTTTTGCCCACGGGCCGGGCCATCGACGAGATCGATGGCGTCGAGGCCACCTGCCTCGACGTGGCCATGCCCATGGTCATCATGCGGGCCCGGGACCTGGGCAAGACCGGACAGGAAAGCAAGGCCGAGCTGGACGAGGACGCGGCGCTGTTCGAGCGCATGGAAGGCATCCGCCGCACCGCCGCCGAGCGCATGGGTCTCGGCGACGTTGGCGGCAAGGTGGTGCCCAAGCTGGGCCTCCTCGCCGAGCCGGCGGCCGCCGGCGCCATCACGTCGCGCTACTTCGTGCCCCACAAGACCCATGCCGCCCACGCGGTCTCGGGCGCCATCTGCGTCGCCTCCTGCGCGGTGTTGGAGGGCTCGGTGGCCGACGGTCTCGGCCGGGTGTCCCGCCAACCCAAGGAGACCATCACCATCGAGCACCCGTCGGGGACCATCGACGTGGTCCTCGAGGTGCGCGGCCACGACGCCGGCATGGACGTGGTCCGGGCCGGAACCGTCCGCACCTGCCGGCGGCTGTTCGAGGGCAACGTGCTGATCCCGGCGTCGGTCTGGAGCGGCCAAGGGCACGCCCCCGCGGCGGCAACCGGGTGACGACCCCGGCCGGCCCGACGGCGCGGGTCGGCGCCATGGCCAAGGCGATCGGCCCCGGTGCGCTGGCCCTCGCCATCGGCACGCTCGGCGCCTTGGCGTTCGTCTGGCTCGACCTGCCGCTGCCATGGATGCTGGGCGCCATGTTCGCCTGCCTCGTGGCGTCCCTGGCCAACCTGCCCTTGCGGCGACCGAAACCGCTGCTGGCGCCCACCCGGGTGATCCTCGGCGTCGTCGTCGGCGCCGCGTTCACGCCGGACTTCCTGGCCATCCTCCCCGCCCTCGCCCTCAGCCTGGCCTTCGTCGTGCCTTACGTGGCCGTGCTCGGGCTGATCGGCGTGCCGTACTTCCGCAAGCTGGCCGGGTACGACCCGGTCACCGCCTACTTCGCCGCCATGCCCGGCGGCCTGCCCGACATGACGGCCATCGGCCACGAGATGGGCGGCGACGAGGCGCGGCTGGCGCTGGTCCATACCACCCGGGTGCTGGTGATCGTCTCGGTCCTGCCGTTCATCATCGGGTCGTTGGAGGGGATCGACCTGGGCGCCGGAGCCCGCTTCGGCGTCCCTATCACCGAGGTCTCGCCGGTCGAGCAGGTGCTCCTGTTCGTCGCCGGCCTGTTCGGGTGGTGGGCGGCGGTGAAGCTGCGGCTGACCGGGGCCACCATCGTCGGGCCGATGATCGTCAGCGCCGCCATCCACATCAGCGGCCTGTCGGACGCGCGGCCGCCCGACGAGGTGATCAAGGGGGCCCAGCTCATCCTCGGCACCGGCATCGGCTGCGCCTTCGTCGGCGCCCGCGGACGCGACATCCTCAATGCCGTCGTCCTCACCCTCGGGCTGATGGTGGCCATGCTGGCGGTGACGGCGTCCGTGGCCGTGCTGGTCGGGACCTTGGCCGACGTGGCGTTCGTGTCGGTCCTGCTCGCCTACACCCCGGGCGGTCAGGCGGAGATGAACCTGATTGCGCTCTCGCGCGGCGAAGACGTCGCCTACGTGGCGGTCCATCACGTGTTCCGCGTGGCGCTGATCGTCATCGGCGCGCCCCTGGTCTTCCGCTGGATGCGGGCGAAAGGCGGACGGTCGAGCTAGGACGCGTGCTCATGAACGGGCTGTCCGCCTACGGCCGCATCGCGGACGTTTGACGGGCCCGCAACGGAGTACCGGACTGACCCTGAGCCGAACAATCCCCCATCGTCATGGCCGTGCTTGACACGGCCATCCACGCCTTCACCCCAGCCGGTCATAAAGGTCCTCCCACTCCGGGTTAGCTTCAAGTATCAGTTGCACCTTCCAAGACCGGGGCCAATGCTTCATGTTCTTCTCGCGCTGGATAGCGGTGCGAATGTCGTCATGCGGTTCGGCATAGACCAGGCGCTTGAGGCCGTACCTCTTGGTAAACCCATCGGCCACGCCTTCGCGGTGCTCCCATGCGCGGCGGGATAGATCGCCGGTGACGCCGACGTACAGCGTGCCATTCGGCCTGTTGGTCATCATGTAGACCCATCCGCCGGGCATGCTGTAATCATAAGTGTGCTTGGTGGCTTTCGCCACCATAGCGTGGATGGCCGTGTCAAGCACGGCCATGACGGGGAAGGGGAATGCGCAAGCTCTTGCGGGGAAACGAGCTCGCACCGATGCACCGATGGGGTCAGGTCTTGAATGTTGAAAATGGCTTGCGTCGGCTCGGTTTTTCAACATTCAAGACCTGACCCCCCGCTTTTGTGGTACGCACCATCCGGGCAAGGGAGCCGGCAATGGACATGTCCTTCACCTGCTCAAAGTGACCATGCGGATTGCTCACCACCACCTTGAGCTCGATACCGGGTCCGGGATCAGTCTCAACGACATCACCCCGCAGCTGCGCGGGCTGGTTGCACGGAGCGGAATCGCAAACGGGACCCTCATCGTCACCTCGCGCCACACCACCACTGCATTGACCATCAACGAGAACGAGACACGCCTCCTGGAGGATGTGCGCGACTTTTTCTCCAGACTGGTGCCGGCAGACGCGAAGTATCTCCACAATGACATCCACCTGCGGGACTGCCCCCCGGACGAGCCGGAGAACGCCCACGCCCACATTGTCGCGATGTTGCTCGGGTCCAGCGAGGTGGTGCCGGTGGTCGACGGAGAGCTTGATCTGGGTACCTGGCAGTCCGTGATGCTCGTTGAGCTGGACGGCCCGCGGACGCGAACGGTCAATGTGCAGCTGATGGGTATCTAGGTGACGAATCCGCACTGGCTGGCAGGGGTGCGGGTGTCCATGTTGCGGCCGCGGTTGATGTGGTCGTCGATCTCGGCGGCGGCGCCGATCATGCGCCCGTACAGGAAGACGTTGAACGCCGCCGTCTCCAGGTCGCGCTCGGTCAGGCGCCCGTCCCGGAAGTCCTTCCACAGCAGGCTCAGCAGCAGCGCCGCAATGACCGCGTCCACGTTGACGCAGAAGACGTACGGGGACGCGCCCACGTCGAACAGGGCCTGGACCAGCGCGCGGTAGAACGCCAGGAAGACGTTGTAGTCGCCCCGCTCCTTCAGCACGTCGGCGATGAACCGCTCCCGCGGGTCCACGTTCACCGGCTTGCCCTTGAAGACCGGATGGTGGATGCCGGGCAGCGCCCGCGGGCCGCCGGCCCCCATCTCCTTGGCCCGCGCCTTCTCGTCCCTGTAGGTGCGGGCGAAGGCGGTCGCCATCGCCTTCAGGTCCAGCCCATGGTTCGGGTCGGTGGGGTCCGACAGACCGGCATCCTTGAACTGGTCCAGCAGGAAGGCCATGCCCTCGAAGCCGTTGCCGCCGTGGGAATAGCCCGTGTGGGTGAGGAACCCGACCATCGCCTTGTTGATCTGCACCCGCTCCGGGGTCTGCGGGCCGTCGGCCGCGACGGCGCCCTTGGGCCCCTGGGCCGAGATGGCGCCGGGGCCGTTGGAGATGAGCAGCCCGATGAGGATCTGCAGGGGCCGGGCCTCGGATTCCGTCGGCTTCTTGCCGGTCAGGGCGAGGAACGCCAGGTCGGCCACGGTCCACGTCTCGAACCGCTCCTCCCGCGGAATGCCGTACAGCGACCCGACCTGGTGATGCGGACCCGGGATGGACGCACCGATCATCACGCCGTAGAGCCTGAGATACCAGGGCAGGGTCTCGGCCGTGAGCCGGGTGATCCGCTTGCGCATCAGGGGACCCCAAGCGATGGTCGTGGCCAGCGCCGCCAGGATGCCGTCCCGATGGATACGGCCGCCCATGGACTCGACGAAGGTCAGGAACACCGAGCGGCCGCCGCGCGCCCGGACCGCCTTCACCATGGCTTCGGGGCGGATGGACTCGTCCCCTTCGTCGGCCAGGAACAGGGCCCGGGTGTCGTCGGTCACCTCGATACCGCTCAAGTCGAAGGACTCGTCGCGGGCATCCTCGAGCCCGGAATGGGCGAACAGGTCGATCAGGCGCCGCGTTGCCGCCAGCGCCCGGTCCATGTGACGCGGCCCGACCAGGCAGGCGGCCGCCGCCATGACCGTGTTGGGGGCGTTGCCGGCCTCGCGGGCGGCGTCGGCCGCGGCGAGAACGGCCGGGTCCCGGACCAGGTTGACCTCGCCGGCAACGGCCACGTCCAGCAGGGCCCGGTCGTTCTCGCCCGCGCTCTCGTGCACCAGCGGCAGGGCGAAGTTGGCTTCCAGGGGCTGGCGGGCGAGGTCGAGGACCGAGAACCCGTGCACGTGCGTGATCTGGGTGGCCGCGTCCATCCTGGTCGCCCCGGAGCGGTCCTTCATGGTCTGGCGGGGGACCACCCGGCCGATCTGGCGCTTGAGCGCCGCGATCTGCTCGTCGTAGGGCGCCATGGCGCGGACCGGCCGCATGTCCAGCTCCGGCGGCAGGTCGAGGCCCTGGTTGTTGGCAAACCAGGGCTTGAGCGACAGGTCACCGACGGCGGGAAAATCGGGCTCGACCCCGTTCAGCTTCATGACCGCGGTCAGGGCCGCCGGGATGTGGGCGATGTTGACCACCACGGCGCCCTTGGCGGAGCAGGTCGGGTTGTCGGGCGTGAAGATGCCGTCGACCCCGAAGGCGTCCATGAACCACCGCTCCTTGGTCTCGGCGTCGTCCCCCGACCCGGCCATGGCGCCGGCGTGGCCGACGGCGCGGGTGAGCTTGGCCTTCCAGCGGCCG
>JANQFP010000135.1 GCA_028277795.1 Rhodospirillales bacterium | reverse complement strand
TCGAAACAAGGACGTGGATGCCCGTGACAAGCACGGGCATGACGACTTCTGCTTGTTCGACCTCGCAGGGACACCACCGGTTTTGCCGAACCGGACAGCAGTGGTCCTGCGACGGCCATGACCGCCATGTTTTTTGGTACACCGCCCTGTAGCTCGGCGTGTACACCCATCAACACTCAAGACCTGACCCCACGCTTTGAGGAGCGACCGCACTATCTCAATCTCGCTCGCAGCTCACCGAGTCTGCGCTTGGTGATCTCCAGATCCGACTGGAATTGCGGATGATCGGGAAACCGGTCGGCGAGGGATTGCGCGATTTGTAAACTTGCTTCGTAAGCGGAAATGGCGTTCGCGATCTCGGTCCATGTTTCGTGGAGATCGCCGATCCTTTCGTGCGACACCGAGAGGTCGCGCTGGAGGCCGGCGTTGCTCGCATCGGCCCGCGCCAAGCGTTCGAAGATCGCGTGCGACGCCTGGTAGCTCTCCAGCGCCTTGCCCAGATCGCCTTGCTCCACGAACACGTCGCCGATCTCGTTCCTGGCAACCGAGCGGCTGCGGTCCTCTCTCGCCGCCCTCAGCGCGGCCTCGGCGGCTTCGAGGGCGGCGGCGAGATTTCCGGCAACCCGATGAAGGCGGGCCAGTTCGATTAGCGTCCAGAAATCCTCGGGCTCCAACTCGGCGGCCTTCCGATACCAGATCAGTGCATCAGCGACCGATCGGGTCGCTGCCAGGGCTGCCTTCTCTCGCGCGGTTCGGGCGGCCTCCGATCCAACCTGTTGCGTCACATCGCTCATGCGTGCGTAGGCCTCTGCCACCCGCTCGAAAGCACCCGCGAGAGCGTCTTCGGCAGCTCGAACGTCGCCTGCTCGCAGCGCGTCTTGCGCCTCAGCCTTGGCTGGGTCGTTGGACGCCAGGACCTCGCGTACTGCCGCTACGGCGCGCTCCAAAGCGTCTTCGGGAAGCTCTTCGCCGCGCTCTTCGGCTTGCTCGGCTTGTTTGGCGAGCAAAGCACGGAGGATATCGTCGATCCCGTCGACTTTTTGCTCAGTCCTCTCGACTACTGATGCGGCTTGTTCCGCAGCGGCAGCCGCCCTGGCGGACTCGCTCATTGGCGGCTCATGGCCGGTCACCAGCCGCCAAAGGCCCCGTGGCACCCAGATGGCCGCGCTCCATAGTTCCTTCCCCTTTTTCGCGATGCCGACCACCGCGGCAAACAGCAACAGGCACGCCACGAAATCGAGCGCATAAGGTTCCCAGGAATCGGGCAGCCAGGCCAAATACGGAGCAGCCTCTCCGCGCGCCCAGTCACGGGGCCTGAGGATCAAGTCCAGTAACGTCGGATCGTTCGCTGCCACGAAGCGCCTTTGGCTTGTTTATCAACCACTCATTGCAGGTTAGCCAGATTGGCACAATTTGAAAGATAGGTTCGCGCCAGGATCAAGCCTCACGCCGACGCGTGGAAGCCGTTTCCAACGCCGGCTACGGGTCAAAGGAGGCACCCCAGGGACCGTTCGCCGAACGGCCGCTTTCGGCGCCCAGATCGGACCTTCCACTGTCGATGTTGAAACGGGACCTGCGGGTTCCCGATAGGACACGGTCCGGTGCGGCGTTTCGCATCCGCAGCCAGACCTGACATTCAGGGGGCCGAATACTGCAGGGAACGATACCGGTCTCGGATCACGGGTCCGCTTCCTTGACGTCGTGTCGAAATAGGTATATGATCACAAATCGAGGCGCCGACAGGTGAAGCGCCGTATGAGGAATTAATGTGCTTATAATAAAAGCGTTTTTGAGAGGCCGCTGACAAATGTCGACATCGGCCGACATCATTGGGGAAGCATGAAAGGAACGATTTCATATCAAGCGGTTGGGCCGGACCCGGTGCAGCACGGGGACGCAATTGTCGGCGCGGACGGGGGGCGGCGTCGCAGACCCGATGTTGATCGGCGCCGGGCTTCGGGCTAAACCGCAGGTTAGGGTGGTAGGGGAGTCGTCCATGGGTGCTCGCTGGCGCCGTTGGCTGGCCGTCGGCCTGATCGTCGTCGTCGCCGTGGCGGCGGTGCCGGGCGCCGTGGCCGCGGCCGACGTGGTCGGCACCGTGCTGCGCATCCAGGGCGACGCGCGGGTGTCGCGCGACGGCGCCGAGCACGCCCTGGTCGTCGACGCCCAGGTCTTGTCCGGGGACGTGCTGATCACCGGCGCGGACTCGAAGCTGCGGGTGCGGATGATCGACGATTCAGTGCTCACCCTGGGCGCCGAGTCCGTCTTCGCCATCGACGACTACGTGTACGACGAGGACCACAACTCGGGCAGCGCGCTGCTCGAGATGCGGGCCGGCGTGTTCCGCATGATCACCGGCGTCATCGCCATATCCAGCCCCGACAGCTTCGCCGTCAAAACGCCCATCGGCACCATCGGCGTCCGCGGCACCGACTTCTGGGGCGGCGAGGTGGACGGCGTGTTCACCGTCGTCCTCCTCGGCGGCACCGGCGTGTTCGTCCAGAACGTGGGCGGGCGGGTGGCCCTCAGCCGCGCCGGCAGCGCCACCTCCCTGCGCGTGGCGGCGGCCGATCCGACCGAACGCCGCCGCGTCGAGGACCTGGCCCTGGCCCCGGGCGACGTGCGCCGCGGCAAGTTCCTGGCCCCGACGCCGCCGCGCCAGCTCTCCAAGCGCCAGTGGCGGGAGATCATCCAGTCCGTCTCCTTCCAATAGGCGTTTTCGAGGCGCTAGGATGGGCCATGGGCAACCGGGACAGATCGCGCCCCGACCTGCGGCCGCGGCTCAATCCGAGGCGCCAGCTGGTCCTCGCCGCGGCCGCCCTGGCGGCGGTGCTCGGCGGCTACTACCTGGGCCTGATCGGACGCGACGACGGCGACGCCCCGCCGCCCGCCGAGACCGAGGCGAAGCCGTGGTACCGGCAGCAGACGGCGCCGCCCGGCCTGGTCACCGAGCCGGGGGCGCCGCTGTTCCCCGACCCGCCGGTGGCATCGGCCGAGCCTCCGCCGGCGCCGCCGGCCGAGCCCGTGCGCGCCTACGAAGACGCCCTGCCCAAGGACGTCTACGAGCCGGCCCCGCCGCCCGACGCGGCCCCGCCCGCCCCGCCCGCCCCGGCGGCATCGGCCCCGCCGGCCCCGGCGCCCGCGGTCGAGGACACGGGCGCGGCGCCGCCGTGGCGCCGCTTCGCCGTCGCCGCCGCGGTCCCCGACGACCGCCCGGTGGTGGCCGTGGTCATCGACGACATGGGCATCGACCGGCGGCGCACGGCCCGCGCCATTGCGCTGGCCGGCCCGCTGACCCTGTCGTTCCTCACCTACGCCGCCGACCTGCCGGCGCAGACGGCAGCGGCCCGCGGCGCCGGCCACGAGCTGCTGGTGCACGTGGCCATGGAGCCCGGCAACGCCGCCCTGGACCCGGGGCCCAACGTGCTGCTGACCGCCCATGACGCCGACGAGCTCAGGCGCCGCCTGCGCTGGGGCCTGGAACGGTTCGCCGCCTACGTGGGGGTCAACAACCACATGGGCAGCAAGTTCACCGCCGACGCCGAGGCCATGGCGGTGGTCATGGAGGAGCTCGGCCGCCGCGGCCTGCTGTTCCTCGATTCGCGGACCACGGCGGCCACGGTGGGGGCGACGCTGGCGGCGGAGAAGGGGGTGCCGTTCGCCGAGCGCAATATCTTCCTCGACAACGTCAACGCGGTCGACGCGGTCAACGCGCGGCTGGCCGAGCTGGAGCGGCTGGCCCGGCGGCAGGGGTTCGCCGTCGCCATCGGCCATCCCCGCGACGCCACCCTCGAGGCCCTGGCGGCCTGGCTGCCGGGGCTGGAGGCCAAGGGCCTGGTGCTGGTGCCGCTGAGCGCCGTGGTGGCGCGCAACCGCGGGACCGGATGACGGGGCGGGGGCTTGACCGGGCCCGGGGCAAGCGGTTTGCTACGGGCCTCGATGCGGGATACGGAGGACGGCCATGGCCATCATCTATCGGGTCGGCGGCATGAGCTGCGAGGGGTGCGCCAACTCGGTGACCCAGGCCATCAAGGCGGTGGCGCCGGAGGCCATGGTGGCGGTCAGCCTGGCGGGCAAGCAGGTGATCGTCGACGGCCTCGACGACGACCGGGCCGTCGAGAAGGCGGTCGGCGATGCCGGCTTCCAGTTCGAGGGCCGGGAGTGATCCCTTCCCCGCCGGTTACGCGACCAGATTGACCAGGGCGCCGCGGGTCACCAGCCCGAAGTCGCCGCTGTTGAGCACCTTGTTCAGCGCCGCGGTGAAGGCCCCGGGGTTGGTGAACACGTCGCGGAGCTGCTCCAGGCGGCCCACCCGGATGCCGGCTAGGTTGATGGCCTGATCCAGCGCCGCCAGCCCGCCGGCCACCCGGTCCGGGTCGCTGAGGTTGAGGTCGCCGAGGCCCAGGCCCGCCGTGTCCAAGGGCTGGGGCACGATGCGCAGGCTGCCGCCGAAGGCCGTCGTCTGCAGGGTGATGTCGCTGGCGCCACTGGACAGGATGCGGGCGCCGCCCACCTCGGAGGCCTCGACCAGGGAGTCGATCTGCTGCAGCGCCAGTTGGACCTGGGAGTGGATGTTGACTCGCGACAGCCGGGTGCCGCCGATGTTGAGGCTGGTCAACGGGCCGACCAGGCCGTCGACGTCGGCCACCGCGGCCGCCGTCCGCAGGCTGCGCAGGGCCGAGACGATCGACAGCCCGGCGGCGAGGGCGATGCCGATGGCGGTGCGCGCCTGCTGGGTGTTGAGGGTGATCTGGCCGCTGAGGTCGCGGCGCTGGGATTCCAGGCCCTCCTGCAGCTCGACCGTGCGCACGGCACCGCTCGCCTGGACGCCGGGGGCGCCGGTGAGCTGCCGCAGCGTGCTGATGCCCCGCTGGGCGACCAGGACGCTGGAGACGGAGCTGATGGCGATGGCCACCGAACTGCCTTCTGCCGTATCGGCCGGCCCTGGCGATGCAGGCGCGACCGTCCCAACCCTTCTGCCCCCGACAGGCTACGCCTCGCGGCGCGGCCGGTCAACGGCGGGCCGGGCGGTCAGTCCTTGGTGACGGCGAGGAGGGTGTAGGGGTTCACCGGGTTGTCCCCGTGGAGGTCGTACTGGATGCCGATCAGTCTGGCCCGGCCCGCCTCGACGACGCGGCGGACGCAGCGCAGCAGGTTGGTGTTGTAGCGGCAGGCGACGGCCCAGGACGCGGCGTTGTCGTGGAACAGCGCATCGGCGAACCGGTACACGTACCGGCGCCCGTGATGATCGGCCTCGGCAACGCCACCGACCAGCTCCTCCAGGATCTTGAAGAGGACGAACTGGGTGATGTTGGTGAACTGCTGCCAGCCCACGGGCTCGTACATGGCGAAGGTCACCGAGCCGGCGGCGCCCAGGATCCGATCGACGAAATCGACGGGCAGGAACGGGGTCTGTTCGATGGCCGCCCACGAGAACGCGAAGACGCTCGAGAATTCGCCGAGGAAACCCATGTCCGGGCTCTCGAACCGGAACTCCCTGGACCGGGCGCGCACGCCTCCGGCATGGGAGAAGATGGTGTCGAACGCGGCGCGTCCGCTGGGTGACGGCTCGCAGTTGATGTACGTGATGTCGCGCCGTCCCAAGCCGTGGCACAGGCCGGCCAGGTTCCGTCCCCATCCGCCGCCGAACTCGACCACGACGTCGGCATCGGACGGGACCAGGGGCGCGAGCAGGTCCATGGCCGTCGGGAGGCGCTGGGTGTGGTCGGTCAGCACGTAGCGGCCGTGGCTGGCCACCAGTTTCTTGCCACCCAGGTCCTGCGCCGCGAAATCGCCCAGATCGATGTTGATCTGCTGCGCGATGTCGTCGACGACCGGGGTATACCGGGACGTGCTCTCGCGGGTCATGACCGACAGGATGGTCGCGATGTCGGTCACCCCGTTGTCGTGCAGCTCGGTCAGGCGCCGAAGCCTCGTCGACCAGGCGTGGTCGTACTTCTTCTCCTTGAGGTCTCGGGATGCCTCCAGGACCGCGTGGAGAAGGCCGAAGTCGATGTTCGCCGTGAGCGGAAGGTCTCCGAAGTCGGTCAGGAAATCGTCCCGATCATAGGTCGCGGTCATTTCGGCCTGTCCTCGCCAACGGCATCCGGTGTGGGCAGAACGCCGGCACGGATCAGCGTGCTAACCGCGACCGCCGGCGGCGAACTTGACCGCCTCCTCGGCGGCGCGGATCAGGGCCCGGGCCTTATTGCGGCTCTCCTGGTACTCCGCCTCCGGATCGCTGTCGGCCACCACCCCGCCGCCGGCCTGCACGTACATGGTGCCGTCGGTGACCACGGCGGTGCGCAGCGCGATGCAGGTGTCCATCTCGCCGTTGGCGCCGAAGTAGCCGATGCAGCCGGCATAGATGCCGCGCCGCTCGGGCTCCAGCTCGTCGATGATCTCCATGGCCCGCACCTTGGGCGCGCCGGACACGGTGCCGGCGGGAAAGCCGGCCATCAGCGCCGCGATGGCGTCGTACCGGTCCTCGTCCAGGCCGCCTTCGACGTTGGAGACGATGTGCATGACGTGGGAGTAGTGCTCGATGACCATCTGTTCGGTGACCGACACCGTGCCCACCTTGGCCACCCGGCCCACGTCGTTGCGCCCCAGGTCCAGCAGCATCAGGTGCTCGGCCAGCTCCTTGGGGTCCGACAGCAGGTCGTCGGCCAGGGCCCGGTCCTCGGCCGGCGTGGCGCCCCGCGGCCGGGTGCCGGCGATGGGGCGGATGGTGACCGTGCCGTCGCGGACGCGGACCAGGATCTCGGGGCTCGATCCCACCACCGAGAAGCCGCCCAGGTCGAGGAAGAACAGGAACGGCGACGGATTGAGCCGGCGCAGGGACCGGTAGAGCGAGAACGGCGGCAGGGTGAACGGCACGGCGAAGCGCTGGGACGGCACCACCTGGAAGATGTCGCCGGCGAAGATGTACTCCTTGGCCTTCTCCACCATGGCGTGGTAGCCCTCGCGCCCCACGTTGGAGGTGGGCATGGGCAGCTCCGCCACCTCGGTCGCCGCCTCGCGGCGGTAGGGCAGGGTGCGCCCGAAGTCGGTGACCACGTCCGCCAGCCGCTCCCGCGCCTGGTCGTAGGCGGCGCCGGCGTCCAGTCCGGCGTCGGGCCAGACCGGCGTGATGACGGTGACCATGTCCTCGATGGTGTCGAACACGGCGATCACGGTGGGGCGCACGAACACGCCGTCGGGCAGGCCCAGGGTGTCCGGATTGTCGTCGGGCAGGCGCTCGACCAGACGCACCATGTCGTAGGACATGTAGCCGACCAGCCCCGCGGCCATGGGGGGCAGGCCGGCCGGCAGGTCGATGCGGGACTCCTCGACCACCGCGCGCAGCGACTCGATGGCGCCGCCGGGCACCGGCTCGAAGGCGTCGGCGTCGAACCGCGCCCGGCGGTTGACCTCGGCGGCGTTGCCGCGGCAGCGCCAGATCAGGTCGGGCTTGAGGCCGATGAAGGAGTAGCGGCCCCGCACGGCGCCCCCTTCCACCGACTCGAGGAGGAAGCTGTAGGGGCGGCCGTCGGCCAGCTTGAGCATGGCCGACACCGGGGTCTCCAGGTCGGCGACCAGGGTCGTCCACACCACCTGGGCGCGGCCGGCCTCGTAGGCCGCCTTGAAGTCGGAGAACCGCGGCTGCGCCTGCATGGGGACCTTCCGGGAGGGGCTGTCAGTAGAACTGCTGGACGGCGTTCGGGTTGATGGACACGGGATAGCGGACGCGCAGGGCCGCCGAGAGCTGGGCCATCACGTCGCCCCGCACGGCCTCGACCATCTCCCGGCGCACCGCTTCGACGGCGGCGGCCTCTGCCGACGGGTTGGCGGCCCGCACCGCGACCAGGCGGGCGACCACCGTGGCGCCGTCGGCGCGGGCCTGGGCGGCGTCGCCGGGCTGGGCGGAGAACAGGCTTTCGAGCAGCGCGTCGGGCAGGTCGCCGGCACCGTCGCCGGCCCGGGTGAAGGGCTCGGTGGTGGTCACCGCCAGTCCCCTCTCCGCCGCCACCGCGGACAGCGCCGCGCCCCCCTCGAGCCGTTCGATGAGCTGTCGGCCGGCCTGCTCCGCCGCCTCGGCCCGTTGCCGGGCACGCCACAGCTCGGCCACCTGGTCGCGCACGTCGGCCAGGGGGCGCAGGGCCGGAGGGGTGACGGCGTCCACCCGCAGGACGAAGTAGCCGTCGTCTCCGGCCTCGGTCAGGGGGCTCTGGGTGGTGTCCTCGGTGGCGAAGGCGACCGGCAGGAACCGGTCGCCGGGCGGCAGCCGGGCGATGGGATTGCCGTTGGCGTCGCTGCCCGAAGGGTCGATGGCGTCGATGCGGGTGAGCGCCAGATCGAGGCTGGCGGCGGCCTCCTCCAGGGTGGCGCCGCCGGCCAGGGCATCCTCGAGCCGGTTGGACAGGTCGAACAGGGCATCGATGGCCTTCTCGCGGGCCAGCTCTGCGGCCAGCACGGCGCGCACCTCCTCGAGGGGCTGCTCGCGCGCCCGCTCGATGCCCACCACCCGCAGCACGTGCCAGCCCAGGGGACTCTGCACCGGCGGGCTGATGCCGCCCCGCGGCATGTCGAACGAGGCGTTGGCCAGCGCCGGCAGCAGTTGGTCGCGGGTCGTCGTGCCCAGGGCCAGCATGGCGGGCTCCAGGCCGGCCACCTCCCGGCCCACCTCGGCGAAGTCCCGTCCCTTGAGCAGCTCCTCGTGGGCGCGGCGGGCGGTCGCCTCGTCATCGGTGCGGATGTGCTCGAGGGTGCGCCGCTCGGGCTGCCGGAACTCGTCGGCGCGCTCCTCGAAGGCGGCCTGCACGTCGGCCTCGGGGACGGCGATCTCCTTGGCCAGGTCCTCGGCCATCACGGTGACCACGGTGAGGCGGCGCAGTTCCGGCGCCGTGAAGCGGTCCGCGTTCTCCCGGTGCACGCGGTCCAGGGCCTCGGTGTCCGGCTGGCCCGGGTCCGGCATGGTGGTGTCGGCGATGCGCACGGTCTCGGCGATGCGCCGTTCGCCCCGGTGGCGGAAGACCGTGTCCACCAGGGCCTCGGGCACCGTCACACCGGCGGCGACCGAGCCCATGAGCTGGCGCCGCGCCAGGTCCTGCCGGACCAGGGCCACGTAGCGGTCCTCGGTCCAGCCATTGGAATAGAGGAGCTGATGGAAGCGCTCGCGGTCGAAGGTGCCGAGGGAGCCGCGGAACTCCGGCATGCTCTGGATCTGGTTGCGGACCACGGTGTCGCTGACCGTCAGTCCGAGGTCCCAGGCGGCCAGGTCGACCAGGGTGCGCTCGACCACGCGCCCGACCACCGCCTCGATCACACCCAGGGCGCGCGCCTGCTCGGCATCGATGCGGCCGCCCGACGCGGCCCGCAGGCGGCTCATTTCCCGCTGCACCTCAGCCGCGATCTCCTGGGCCGGCACCTCCAAGTCGCCGACCGTGGCCACCGTGGCCTCGCCCACCCCGCCGCGGATCACGTCGCCGATGCCCCACGCGGCGAAGCTGAGGATCAGCAGCCCGAACAGGAGCTTGACCAGGATGGAGGCGGAGCGCTTGCGGATGGCATCCAGCATGGTCGTGTCGCAGGTGAGGTGGAGACGGAGCCGGCATCTTAGGGGCCGAGGCGAGGCCCCGCAATAGCGCCCGGCCGTCCACTTCCGGTGGCGTCTCTAATGGGGTTGGAGGGCCGGCGCCCTCCATGGTAAAGAGGGCGCGCTCCACGAGCCATCATCCCGTCCACACCATCCGCGCGCGCTCGCGACCAGCCAATCGAGGGGGAGAACCATGGCCCGACGAATCCTGATCGCCGGAAACTGGAAGATGAACAAGGTGCAAAGCGACGGCCTCGCCCTGGTCGAGGACCTGGTCGGGCGCGTGAAGGGGGAAGGCGCCGCCAAGTTCGACATGCTGGTGTGCCCGCCGTTCACCCTCGTCTCCAAGGCGTGCGAGGCGGCGGCCGGCAGCGCCGTGGCGGTGGGCGGCCAGGACTGCCACATGAACGAGAAGGGAGCCCACACCGGCGACACCAGTGCCTGGATGCTGGCCGACCTGGGCTGTTCCTACGCCATCGTCGGCCACTCGGAGCGGCGCACCGACCACGCCGAGACCAACGAGCAGGTGCGGGCCAAGGCCGAGGCCGCCCATGCCGCCGGCCTCATCGCCATCATCTGCATCGGCGAGACCCTGGCCGAGCGCGAGGCCGGCCGCACCATCGAGGTCAACCGCACCCAGCTCCTGGGCTCGCTGCCCGACGGCGCCACCGCGGACAACACGGTCATCGCCTACGAGCCGGTGTGGGCCATCGGCACCGGCGTGGTCGCCACGCCCGATCAGGCCCAGGAAGTGCACGCCATGCTGCGTGCCGAGCTGGTTTCGGCCAAGGGCCAGGGGACGGCGGATGCCATGCGCATCCTCTACGGCGGCTCCATGAACCCCAAGAACGCGGCCGAGCTGCTGGCCCTGCCCGACGTGGACGGCGGCCTCATCGGCGGTGCGTCGCTGAAGGCCGACGACTTCTGGGCCGTGGCCCAGGGCTGCCCGTAATCGAGGCCGCAGCCGCCGGTCCGTCCCCATGCGCGACGACGGGGACGGCCGGCGCGTGACTCGGAAACGGCGGACGTCCCGGCGGGTCTGGGTGGTTCAGGGCGCGCTGGTGGTCGCCACGGTGCTGGTAGCCTTGTTCGCCCACCGCGCCGTCACCATGGTGTCGGTGGCGGAGAACTGGGTGGCCGACCTGCGCCTCACCTTCTTCAACCCGGTCACCGCGCAGCACCCCGACATCGTCATCCTCGCCATCACCGAGGACACCCTGGCGACCCTGTCCTACCGCTCGCCCGTCGACCGGGCGTTCCTCACCGGGCTGCTCGACACGCTGGACAAGGCCGGGGCGCGGGCCGTGGGGCTCGACATCCTGTTCGACCAGCCGAGCGAGCCCGACAAGGACGCCACGTTGCGCCGGAGGCTGCTGTCCATGCCCGTGCCGGTGGTGGTCGGCTGGACCGACCGTGCCACCGGGCTCACCGAACGCCAGTACGCCTTCCAGGCCGAGTACCTGGACGGCGTGCATGCCGGCTATTCCAACCTGGCCAAGGACCCGGCCGACGGGACCGTCCGTGAGATCTTTCCCGGTCGCGCCGAAGACGGCGTCTTCCGGCCCAGCTTCGCCGCCATGCTGGCCGAAGCCCTCGGCTTTGACGCGCCTCGCGAGCCGGTGCCACTGGCCTACCGGGGCCGACCTCAGGAGGGCACGCCGCCCTTCAGGACGTTCCCCGCCCATGCCGCCGCCGTGCTGCCGGCGGCTTGGCTGGCCGGCAAGGTGGTGATGATCGGTGCCGACCTGCCGTTCGCCGACCGCCATCGCACGCCCTTCGCCGCCGGCCTGGGAGTGGGCGAAGGCGACCGGCCGGGCGTCGAGATCCAGGCCCAGATCCTGGCCCAGATCATGGACGGCCGGTTCGACGACGGCACCAGCCTGCCGCTGGAGGTGGTCATTGCCGTGGCCCTGGCGCTGGCGGCGGCGGCGCTGACCCTGACCAACCAGCCGGTGCCGGCGAAGCTGGCGGAAGCCGCCGGTGCCCTGGCCCTGCTGTGGGCGGGCAGCGCATGGGCGTTCATCGAGTTCGGCCTGGCCCTGCCCGTGGTCGCGCCGTCGGTGGCCTTCGCCGCCGCCTTCGGCTTGGGCAGCGCCCATCGGGCCGCAGTGCACAGGCGGGAGACCCAGTTCATCGCCGACGCCTTCTCCCATTACCTGTCACCGGCCCTGGTCACACGGTTCCGGGCCGATCCGGAGGGGTTGATGCTGGGCGGCGCCAAGCGGTCCGTGACCCTTGTGTTCACCGACGTGGAGGGGTTCACCGCCATGTCGGAGGATCTGGAGCCGACGGACGTGGTCGCCATCCTCAACGCCTACCTGGACGGGCTGTCGCAGACGGTGATCGACGGCGGCGGCATGATCGACAAGTTCATCGGCGATGCGGTCATGGCCGTCTTCGGCGCCCCCGACGACCAGCCGGACCACGCCGACCGGGCCGTCGCCTGCGCCCTGGCCATGCAGGCGTTCGGCCGCCGGTTCGCCGCCGAGCAGCGGCAGCGCGGCATCGCCTTCGGCCGCACCCGCATCGGCGTCCATTCCGGCGACGCGGTGGTCGGCAACATCGGCGGCCGCATGCGGTTCGACTACACCGCCATCGGCGACACGGTGAACACGGCGGCCCGCCTGGAAGGCGCCAACAAGGCCCTGGGCACGGACATCTGCGTCAGCGCCGACACCGCGGCCCGGGCCACCGGCCACCGGTTCCGCCCCATCGGCCGCCTGTCGGTCCAGGGCCGCCAGGAGGACATCGCCGCCTTCACGCCGGTGGCGCCGGCGGACGCCGATCGGGCGACGGCCTACGAGGCCGCCTATGCCCTGCTGGCGGTTGGGGATGCGCGGGCCCGCGCGGCCTTCGAACGCCACCTCGAGGACGACCCCGACGACGCCCTGGCCGCGTTCCATCTGCGCCGCATCAGGGACGGTGTCGTTTCCGACCGCATCGTCTTGGAGGGGAAGTGAATGATCGGCGGAACCTATCCGTCACTCCCGCGCAGGCGGGAGTCCAGGGGCGGCACAGCATCTGGATTCCCGCTTGCGCGGGAATGACGGCGGGAGAGGTCCTGGCCATTATTGGCGATCCTTCAACGATCGTTCTCGGGTCCAGCGGATCTCCGCCGGCCTGACCAGGCTTGCGTTGCACACCCGCACGGAATGCAACCGGCCGTCCAGATTGGCCTCCCAGAAGCGCAGGAAGCGGACCAGAACGGGGAACTCGGGCGCCAGGTCCAGGTCCTGCCAGATGTAGCTCTGCAGCAGCGCCGGATGGTCCGGTCGATGGTAGAGGATCTCCGCCGTGGTCAGGCGGTATCCCTTGAGCTGTTTCACCAGCCCCGTCATCCAGCCTCCCGATGGGTCCGCGCGACCATGCATCCAGGCTGCCGGTTGCCGGCGGTGCGGTCAACTTTCTTTTTGTTTTCAGGGGGTTGGCAGCCGGCCGGGCAGAGTGCTGCCAGGATGCCTGGCCCCCCTCAGTGGAAGGCGAAAAAAGACGGCAGGCGGCACGGCGGCAGGCCGGCCCGGCTCATGATCCGGTCCCACAGCTCCTGCAGCGGCGTCTCCAGTTCCCGGCACGCCTCGTCGAAGCTGGCGAAGTCGTGGCTGAGGAGGAACTGGGAGGCGGCGTGGGCCGCTTTGGCCCGGTCGGCGGCGGGCAGGTCGTCGAAGTCCATGAAGCCGTCGGCACCCGAATCGTCGATGTGCAGTCGGCCGACAGTCTGGCCCGCCTACGACAGGGTGTCGAGGGTGGAATCCTCCGATCTGCCGTGGTCGCCGGCGCCCGTCGCCCGCCCGCTACTTGGGCTTGACCGCGTGCAGCGGGTAGTGGGGCTCCACCCGGAGGCTGGGCCGGTCGGCATCGATCTCGGTCAGGGCCTCGACCTCGGTCAGGGTGGCCAGGCTCCGCTCCGCGCACCACTGGTACTCCTTCGTGCCCCGCTTCTTCCATTCGATCTCGTCGTCGCTGAGCTGCCGGCGGATCTTGACCGGCACGCCCGCGGCCAGGCTGCGGTCCGGCACGTGGAAGCCGCCGGGCACGAAGGCCATGGCGGCGACGATGGCCGATTCGCCGATGACGGCCTCGTCCATGAGCACCGCGTTCATGCCGACCAGGGCGTTGCGCTTCACCGTGCACCCGTGCAGCACCGCGCCGTGGCCGATGTGGCCCCACTCCTCGATCACCGCCTGGGCGCAGGGGAAGCAGTGGACCAGGCAGCTGTCCTGGACGTTGGCGCCCTCGCCGATGATGATGCGGCCCATGTCGCCGCGCAGGGACGCGCAGGGGCCGATGTAGGCCTTGGGGCCGACGATCACGTCGCCCGTGAGCACCGCCCGCGGGTGGACGAACGCGGTGGGATGGACGACGGGCGTGATGCCGTCGATGGAGTAGACCTTGACCATGATGCGGTCCCCCTGCGGGGGTTGTGCCCCCGTTGCGCAATTTGTAACACGTCATCCGCCATTTCGGTACCATCGGCCCGACCCGGCCCCGCGCTAGTGGTCTGGATGAGACATATGGCACCCATACGACGGCCTTCCGAGGCCGTCCGGCCAGGCGCGCGGCGCGCGGTGATGTGGAGCATCACAAGCGCCGCGCAACGCCGCCGGGGGGCTCGGAAGGCCGCCCTGCGGGTCGCCTGTCCCGCGTCCTCGGGGCGTCGGGCACGCTGGACGATGGTCAGCCATCGCCTGCGCGCCCCCTCCTGCCGAGGACGCGGGACAGGCGATCGTATGGGCACCATATGTCTCATCCAGACCACTACGACTCCGCAACAAGGACCTCACCATGGCGTTCGAAACCATCCTCTACGACGTGGCCGACGGCATCGCCACCATCACGCTGAACCGTGCCGACAAGCTCAACGCCTTCACCGAGGACCTGCATCGGGACCTGGCCGCCGGCCTGGCCCGGGCCGACGCCGACGAGACCGTCCGCTGCGTGCTGCTGACCGGGGCGGGGCGGGCCTTCTCCGCCGGCCAGGACCTGTCCGAGCGCGCCATGATGATTCGTGCCGGCGGCGAAGGACCCGACATCGGAGACACCGTGGACCGCCTGTACAACCGGCTGGTCCGGGCCATTCGCGGCGCCCGCGTGCCGGTGGTGTGCGCGGTCAACGGGGTCGCCGCCGGGGCCGGCGCCAACGTCGCCCTGGCCTGCGACATCGTCATCGCCGGCCATTCGGCCCAGTTCATCCAGGCCTTCTGCAAGGTGGGGCTGGTGCCCGACGCCGGCGGCACCTATCACCTGCCGCGCCTGATCGGCCGCGCCCGCGCCACGGCGCTCGCCATGCTCGGCGATGCGGTGAGCGCCGAGCAGGCCGAGGCCTGGGGCCTGATCTGGCGGTGCGTCGACGACGCGGCGCTTTTGGACGAGGCCCGCGCCGTCGCCCGCCGGCTGGCCGAGGGACCGACCTTCGCCCTCGGCATGATTAAGCGGGCCATGGACGCGAGCGGCGCCAACACCCTGGACGCCCAGCTCGACCTGGAGCGGGATTTCCAGCAGCAGGCCGGCAAGTCCGACGATTACCGCGAGGGGGTCACTGCCTTCATGGACAAGCGGCCGCCCCGATTCCGCGGACGGTGAGCCGGCGCCGCCGACCCCGCCTCGGCTTGTTCCGGTGTTCGGGATGGGGCAACATGACGGGGGCCAAGGGGAGGGCCCTCCAATGGCACAGACCATGTTCGAACGCTATGGCGGCTTCGTCACGGTGAGCCGCATCGTGTCGGCTTTCTACGACAAGGTGATGGATTCGCCCGATCTCGCCGGCTATTTCGCCGGCATCGACATGAAGAGGCTGATCGACCACCAGACCAAGTTCATCGCCGCCCTGATGGGCGGGCCGATCAGCTACACCAACGATCACCTGGAGCGGGTCCACGCCCACCTCAAAATCGAGGCGGCGCACTTCGACGAGGCGGTGGCCATCCTGCGCGAGACGTTCGAGGACTTCGAGATGGACGAGACCGACATCGCCAACATCCACAGCGACATCATGAGCCGCAAGAAGTTCATCGTCGCGCACCGGTGACCGGGCCATGAACAACTCGGTCGACCTCAAGCAACTGATCCAGTCCCTGGACACCGCCATCGCCCTGGTCGAGCCCGACACCTGGGCGGTCGTGTTCGAGAACGCCAAGTTCTTCCAATGGTTCCCCCCCGGGGCCGAGACCGACGAGCCGCTGACCCAGCGCATCCAATCGCTCAACGCCGAGCGGGCGGCGACCCGCCTGGAGGACCGGCGCAAGTACTCTTTCGACTGCGAGACCAAGGTCGGGCCGCGCACCATCCCCCTGCGCATCGACCTGCAACCCCTGCCCGAGGCCGAGCCCCCGCTGCTGGTGGTCCAGTGCCGCGACATCTCGAAGGAAAAGGAGGCCCAGTACATGCTGGACTCGTACTCCAAGATGTCCGAGCGCCACGCCAAGGAGCTGCAGAAGGAGAAGGAGCGGGTCGAGAAGCTGCTGCTCAACATCATGCCACGCACCGTCTACGAGGAGCTCAAGGACTACGGCACCACGACGCCCCAGCGGTTCGAGTCGGCGACCATCATGATGCTGGACTTCGTCAAGTTCACGGACATGGCCATCTCCCACGATCCCAGCGCCCTGGTCGCCGAGCTCAACGACATCTTTTCGGCCTTCGACCGCATCGTGGAGATGTTCGGTTGCGAGCGCATCCGCACCATCGGGGATTCCTACATGGCGGTGTCGGGGCTGCCCGAGGCCACCGCCGAGCACGCCAAGAACATCGCCAAGGTGTCGCTGCGCATGCGCCGCTACCTGGAGCGCCGCAACGCCGCTCACCCCCAGCAGTGGCGCTGCCGCATCGGCATCAACTCGGGGCCGGTCATCGGCTCCCTGGTCGGCATCCAGAAATACGTCTACGACCTGTTCGGCCCCGGCGTGAACCTGGCGTCCCGCATGGAGACCATGTCCGAGCCCATGCGCATCACCGTCTCGGCCAACACCTACGAGCAGATCAAGGACGAGTTCGTGCTGTCGGAGCGCGGCGACTTCGAGGTCAAGGGCTTCGGCGACATGAAGCTCTATTTCCTGGAAAGCGAGATCCGCGACCGCTTCTGACGCGGGCGCCCGGGAGTTCGCCATGGCCCGCCTGTCCCCCACCACGCCCGTCGCCGTCGTCGGCGCCGGCACCATGGGTGCCGGCATCGCGCAGGTGGCCGCCGCGGCCGGCCATCCGGTGATGCTGCACGATGCCCGCACCGGGACCGCCGAGGCGGCCAAGGAGGCCATTGCCGCCGCCCTCGCCCGTGACGTGGCCAAGGGCCGGATGACGGACGAGGCGCGGAGCGCGCTGCTGGACCGGATCGTGCCCACATCCGACCTGTCGGGGCTGGCGCCGGCGGGGCTCGCCATCGAGGCGGTGGTCGAGGACCTGAAGGTGAAGCGCGAGGTGTTCGCCGCCCTGGAGGCGGTGGTGGCGGACGACGCCGTTCTGGCCACCAACACGTCGTCCCTGTCGGTCACCGCCATCGCCGCCGGGCTGCGCCGGCCCGGCCGCCTGGTCGGCCTGCATTTCTTCAACCCGGCGCCGCGCATGGCCCTGGTCGAGGTGGTCAGCGGCCTGGCCACCGACGCGGACATCGCCGAGGCCGCCTGCGCCACCGCCGCCGCCTGGGGCAAGACCCCGGTCCATGCCCGCTCGACCCCCGGCTTCATCGTCAACCGGGTGGCCCGGCCCTTCTACGGCGAGGCCTTCCGCCTGCTCGCCGAGGGGGCCGCCGACGCCGCCACCATCGACGCCGTCATGACGGAGTCGGGCGGCTTTCCCATGGGGCCGTTCGCCCTCATGGACCTGATCGGCCACGACGTGAACGCCGCCGTCACCCGCGCCGTGTTCGAGGCCTTCGGCAACGATCCGCGGTACGCCCCGTCGCCCTTCCAGGCGGAGCTCATCGGCGCCGGCTGGCTGGGCCGCAAGGCGGGGCGCGGGGTCTACGACTATGGCGGCGGAGCGCCTAGGCCGATGCCGCAGACGGCCCCGGCCGCGCCGCCGCCGACCCGCGTGGTCGTCGAGGGAGACCTGGGGCCGGCCGAGTCCCTGGCCGACGCCATTGTCGAGTCCGGGCTGCCCTGTGGCCGCACCGACGGCCGCGGCCGCATCCTGCTTGACGGCGCCGTGCTGCGCCTCGGCGACGGGCGCATGGCGACGGAGCGGGCGGCGGCCGGGGAGCGCGACCTGGTGCTGTTCGACCTGGCGCTGGACTACCGGTCCGCCGGGCGCGTCGCCCTCGCCGTCGCCGATCAGGCGGGGGCGCCCGCGGCGGCGGCCGCCGCCGGGCTGTTCCAGGCGCTCGGCAAGGCGGTGTCCATCGTCGACGACGTGCCGGGCCTGATCGTGCTCAGGACCGTCGCCATGCTGGCCAACGAGGCCGCCGACGCGGTGCGCGCCGGGGTGGCCGAGGCCGCGGCGGTGGACACGGCCATGACAATCGGTGTCAATTATCCCCTCGGGCCGCTGGCCTGGGCCGGGCGCATCGGCATCGGCCGCGTGGTCACGGTCCTCGACAATCTGGCCCGCGTCACCGGCGAGGACCGCTACCGCGCCTCGCCGGGTCTGAGACGCCGGGTGTGGGCCGAGGGAGAAGACGGGTGAACGCAGCGGGGCAGGACTCCGACCCGGACCGCCGGGCCGCCGCGGTGGGCGACTTCATCCGCGCCGGCGACCGCCTGGGCCACGCGCTGGGGATCACCATCGAGGACGTGCGGCCCGGCTACGCCCGCGCCACCATGCCGGTCACCGAGGCGGTGCTCAACGCCGTGGGCATCTGTCACGGCGGCGCCACCTTCGCCCTCGCCGACATCGCGTTTGCCTGCGCCTGCAACTCCCACAACCGCACGTCGCTGGCCGCCAACTGCACGGTCACCTTCACCAGCGCCGTGGGGCCCGGCGAGGTGCTGACGGCGGAGGCCCAGGAAGTGACCCGCAACGGCCGCAGCGGCGTCTACGACATCCGCGTGACCGACGGGCGGGACCGGGTCGTGGCACTGGTCCGCGGCCACGCGCGCCAGGTCCAGGGGGAGGTCGTCGCCGGCCTCGGCGGCCATGACTGAAGCCTTCCTCTGCGACGGGGTGCGCACCCCCATCGGCCGCTACGGCGGCGGCCTGGCCGCGGTGCGTGCCGACGACCTGGCCGCCGTGCCGGTGGCCGCCCTGGTGGAGCGCCACCCGGCCACCGACTGGGCGGCCGTGGACGACGTCATCCTGGGGTGCGCCAACCAGGCCGGCGAGGACGGCCGCAACGTGGCCCGCATGGCGGTGCTGCTGGCCGGCCTTCCCATCGAGGTGGGCGGCGCCACCGTCAACCGGCTGTGCGGCTCCGGCATGCAGGCGGTGGGCGACGCGGCGCGGGCCGTCCGGCTGGGCGAGGCCGACCTGATGATCGCCGGCGGCGTCGAGAGCATGAGCCGCGCCCCCCTGGTCATGCCCAAGGCGGAGACGGCGTTCTCCCGCGACGCCCGTATCTACGACACCACCATCGGCTGGCGGTTCGTCAACCGGCTGATCGAGTCCCAGTACGGCACCGACTCCATGCCGGAGACGGCCGAGAACGTGGCCGCCGAGTACCAGGTGGCCCGCGCCGACCAGGACGCCTTCGCGCTCGGCAGCCAGCACAAGGCCGCCGCCGCCCAGTCGGCCGGGGCGCTGGCGGAGGAGATCGTCCCGGTCACCATCCCGAGCCGCAAGGGCGAGCCCCGGGTGGTGGCGGCCGACGAGTTCCTGCGCCCCGACACCACGGCGGCGGGGCTGGCCAAGCTGCCGACGCCGTTCCGCGATGGCGGCACGGTGACCGCCGGCAACGCGTCCGGCGTCAACGACGGGGCGTGCGCCCTGATCGTCGCCTCCGAGTGGGCGGCCGGGCGCCACGGGCTCACGCCCATGGCCCGGGTTGTGGGCATGGCGGTGGCCGGGGTGGAGCCGCGCATCATGGGCATGGGGCCGGTGCCGGCCACGGAGAAACTGCTCGCCCGGCTGCATCTGGACCTGGGGTCCATGGACGTGATCGAGGTCAACGAGGCCTTCGCCGCCCAGGCCCTGGCCGTGGTGCGGGCTTTGGGCCTGGCCGACGACGACCCGCGGGTCAATTCCCAGGGCGGCGCCATCGCGCTGGGCCATCCCTTAGGCATGAGCGGCGCCCGTCTGGTCGCCACCGCCGCCCACCAGCTCCGCCGCAACGGCGGCCGCTATGCGCTGTGCACCATGTGCATCGGCGTCGGCCAGGGCATCGCCATGGTCATCGAGCGGGTGTGACTCGCTAGATGGCGGGAGTTCGTTCCCAGCAGGTAGTGGCCCAGTCTTCCGGCTTTTCTGCCGCGTCAGCAACGAGGGCAGGGCGTTGCTGATTGATTCGGTTGTACATCACGCCGAAGCACTGCTTCGAGAGGATAACGATGTGGTGTCTCGCCTCGTCGCAAGCCGGAAGAGGTGCGAGAACTGGCTGCAAATAGAGCTCGTCAAGAGATTGATACGGGGCAACGGAGAAGTCGAAGCTGAATTGGAGAAACCATATCCCGACGGCCGGGAAAGGTGCGATCTATGGCGCCGCGAAGAAGCGGACAGGGAAAGCTGGGTCGAGCTGAAAATATGTGTCACCAACTACGCCAACTATTTTACAGGTCCGTCATCCGCGCGTCCCATCACCAATCAGATCAGCGACGTATTAAGAGACGCCGAGAAACTTCAACGGATTTCGGGAGAGAGAGCCAATCGTCATGTTTTCATGTTGGCCTACCCGCTGCCGCTTGAGCATCATTCGAATGAGAACTGGGCAAACCACCTCGGAAAGATTCAAGCCGCAAGCCGCGGAATCGCAGAGGCTTTTGCCATTGCCGTCAAACGTTCAGACAAGACCGCATCAGTCGTCGCGTACACGATTGCCATTTAGTCAGCCAGGTCACATCCACCTGTAACGCGCGTAGCAGTACCTTCTCTCGATCCCGATTGACGCTCGAAAAAAATGGCTCACTCCGCTCACCGTCTTTCCTGCTGATCCGCCTCGCGGATCATGGCGGCGACGGCATCGCGCAAGGGGGCTAGGTCGCGGGTGGCGACGGTCCAAATGACGTCGCTGTCCACCAGGTCGTAGCCGTGGCGCAGGATATTGCCGATGCCTGCGATTTCCTTCCAGGGCACGTCGGGGTGCGCCGACTTGAGGTCGTCGGGCAGGTGACGCGAGGCTTCGGAAACGATCTCCACGCTCCGTTCCACAGCGCTGCGGAGGATGCGTTCGGCCCGGTAGTCGTCGCGGGTCTTGCCGGCGATGAAGTCGGCGATGGCGTCGATGGCTTCCATCATGTCCTGGAGGCGCTGGCGGGGACTGCGGAGGGGCATGACAACGTCTCCTGACCGCGTCTCCCGGCGGCCGAATTCGGGGAAGACCTCGACGGCCTCGTCGAGGATGGCATCCTTCAGGAACGGCTTCAGGTTGTCCCTGAGCACCACCTCCGTGGGTCGGCCCAGGGCGTCGCTCAGGTAGGATTCCAGCCCTGCCTGGTCGAGCAACGAGAAGCGTCGGCGACGGTCGATGTCGACGAGCACATCCACGTCGCTTTCTGGTCCGGCGTCATCCCGGACCGTGGATCCGAACACGGCCAGCCGGACGACCCCGCGCTCGCGCAGGGTGGCGGCGTGATCCTTCAGCAGGTCGAGGGCACGATCCCGGTCCATGGAACCAGTGTGACCGGGGCGCGCCCGATGCGCAACTGGCGCTCCGTGTGGACGACGAAGGCCAGAACTCGGGGGTGGAATTTCACTTGGCTTCCGCATTGCCGGATCGGGGTCTTCTGTTTCTGGAAACGTTTTTTCTATTGACCATTTGGTATTGTTATCGCCGATACTTGACTGTTTGAACCGAAAGGGCTGACTCCATGGCCTTTGTGAAGGGTCCCAGCCGGGTCTTCCTGGCCCGCTACCGCGGCGGCCTGACCGTCCCCGCGCCCCGCAGCGCGCAGGTGTCCGGCGAACGGCCGGCCCAGATCGAGATCACCCCGTTCACCGTCAAGACCGCCTTCAGCTTCGGCAAGAAGCAGGACCAGGTGTCGCCGATCCTGCTCAAGCGGGTGGAGAAGATCGCCGTCGGGGTCCTCGACCGCTACGAGAAGATCTGCGCCGAGGAGATCATCCGCCTCAACAAGAAGATCGTGAAGATCTGGGGTCAGGCCCGCATCAAGGCGGGGATGCAGCACGACCTGAAGAAGAAGGAGGCCATCCTCAAGAAGGCCAAGAAGCAGTGCGACGACATCGCGTCCACCACCGTCGTCATGGTCAAGAACGCCGCCGCATCGATCCAGGGGGCGATCGACGCGGAAGTCTCGAAGACCCTGAAGAAGGACAAGAACTTCGGCGAGATCCTGACCGAGTTCAAGGTGGCGGTGGCCTACCGGATCGGCAAGGGGGTGGTGAAGTTCGCGGTCTCCATCGTCGAGCTGGTGGCCTCGGGCGGCGTCGATCCCATGGCCTGGAAGAACATGGCCACGTCGCTGGTCGCCATCGGCAAGGCCGTTGCCGACCTGACCAAGAGCGAGAAGAAGATCAAGGCGGACATGTTCAAGGCCATGGAGACCTACGCCGCCGCCAAGGTCAAAGAGGAAGATATCCAGATGAAGGCGGCCAGCGAGAAGAGTTGGAAGTCCTTCATCAAGAAGCACGCCAAGTCGATGTGGAACCGGCTGTCCAAGAAGGCCAAGGCGGCCGAGGCTTCCCGCAAGCGCTACGACGTGTTCATCGGCAAGTTCATGAAATCGGTGGACAAGCAGGCCATCGAGCTGGAACGCCAGATCGTCTCGCTGAAGAAGTGGCTGAACAGCCTCCGGGGTCCGGCGATCGTCAAGAACGGCCGCAAGGTCCTGGACCAGACCAACGTCATGAAACGCCAGATCCTGGACCTGGTCACCGCCCTGGAAGGGCGCATGGCCTTCGCCGATTCGGTCGCCGTCTATCTGACCGAGGCCGGCGTCAAGGTGGACCGCCGCAGCTTCCGCAACAAGCTCCGCGAGGGCGCCGGACTGAAGGACATGCTGATGGTGGCCAAGGACGTCCAGGGGACGGTGAAGACCATCAAGAAGGGGGTCGATCTCCTGGTCAGCCTGTAGGCGAGAGGCGCCGGAGCTGCCGCGGCCTGGCCGTTCGGATCGGCACCGGCCCGCGAATACCCCGTGCCGTGAATATGACGCTACTTCTTCGCGACCTCTGTCTTCATGAGCGCGGCGACCTGCTTTTCCATTTCGGCGGCCGCCTTGTCGTACTCCTGGGCCGCCTTTCTCATTTCGGCCGCCGCTTTCTGGAGGTCCTTCAGGGCTGCCGCCGGCTTGCCCTTCTCACTGGCCGCCTCCTTGGTGAACTTCCCCTTGATGGCGGCGACCTTCTTTTCGATCAGCGTGCTCTTCTTTGCCGCTGCCTCGGTCTTCTTCCCGATCGCGTCCAGATTCTTCAGGCCTTTTGCAACAGCTGCGTCCATCCCGACCTCCTTCTTCCACGAGTCCGATGATCGCAATCAAACGTGTACGAAGTCTTACCCGAGTTCGGCCATTGCGGCGGGACGGGCTCTCGGTTTCTCATTCAAGCCTTTACCATTCGTTATGTATTCCATGCCAACCTCTCGACGGCGGGCCCCGCGCAACGAAGTCATAAGTCGTTTTCGGGCATCGATTTCGATTGATGCTTCGAGACCTCGAAAGAAATTGCCGAGGCGTCTTTGACCGATCGTGTTTGACAGAATCGAAGACGAGCCGGCCGTGGTGGCGTGTCACGACCCCGAATTCGAGAGTGCCGCCGGGGACTTCCTCGTGAACGCCCCGTTCCACGATTGGTTCGAGGGCGCCCATCCCTCGGCGGACCTCCTTGCCGACAGCGTGCTCCTCTGGCTCGAAATCGCCGAGAATGCGGATCCCGGTGGAGAACACCTATGGGGCAGGCCGGAGCCTGGCATCAGGGACGCGGGCGTGGATGATCTTCCTGCCCTGGCCTCGATCCAACTGGATGCCATGCAAGGGGTCTGGCGCGACTGGGTGCCTGCGGCGGCATTGGACGTACTCAAGATCGACGACGGGATCAGGGCGTGGGCCCGGCGGATCTGTGCCGACGACTCGTTCACCATCCTCTACACGCATGAAAAGGCGGGTGCGGTCGGCCTCGTCAACGGCCAGTTCCACCCGGCAGCGGCAGGACCGAAGACCGGTCATCTCGCCAGCCTCTACGTGCGGCCCGGCCATCAAGGCAAGGGCGTCGGCGGGGCGCTGCTTCGCGAAACCGTTCGGCGGTTTCGGAACGCGGGAGCCGGTGCCATGACGCTGACATGCCTTGCCGGTACCCGCGCCCAGGACTTCTACCGGAAACTCGGAGGCGAAGTCATCGAGACGACCCAGGGACGTTTTGCCGGCCGCGGCTATTCCGTGGTGACATACGTATGGCAAGAACTGGCATCTCTTGCGACACGTTCCGCGTGTCGTAAACGATTACAACTTTAGCGTCATGTAATGCGAACTCAGCAACTTTAGAGGGAATTTGCGATGGATGCGCTTAAGAGAGTGGTCGCAATCAACAGCAAAATCTCGAACGCCGCCAAGGCCACGGAAGTAAAAAAGGAAGTGGATAAGGTCGAAGCCGCAATAAAGATGTTGGTGAAGCAGCAATCGGTGCCTGCCATGGAGAAGGTGGCGAAAGCTGCGAAGAAGGCTGCGCCGTCACTCAAGAAGATCGCCAAGGACGCCGAAAAAAAAGACAAGTCGTTCATAGATCAAACGTCCAAGGAACTCGAAGAGCTAGTGAAGTTCTGGGAAAAGAAGAGCGGTGAGATCAAGAAACTCGTGGGTTAGGCTTTTGTCGCACGCACGGGGATCATGGCGGCGACGTGAAACCGTGTTTTCGCGGGGATGGTACGACCCGACGGAGCAGCAGCGATTATCGTCGGGTGGGCCGGGCGGCGCCCGGCGGCGACTCAGCTCATCTTGGTGATGTCCAGCTCGAGGATGCCCTCGGCGCCGGTGGCCTTGAGCTTGGGCACCAGGTCGCGCACCTGGTGGCGGTCGACCACGGTCTCCACGGCCAGCCACGCGTTGTCGCTCAGATGGTTGACGGTGGGGGCGTGCAGGCTGGGCAGCAACGCCACCACGTCGTCCAGGGTGTCGGCCGGGACGTTCATCTTTAGCAACACCTTGTTGCGGGCGGCCAGGGCGCTGGTGAGCAAGAGCGCGATCTGGTCGATCTTGGCCTTCTTCCACGGGTCGGCCAGGGCCTCCCGGTTGGCGACGAACACCGTGTGGGTGTACAGGAGGTCGCAGACGATGCGCAGGCCGTGGGCGCGGATGGTGCTGCCGGTCTCGGTGATCTCGACGGCGGCGTCGGCCAGGCCCTCGACCACTTTGGCCTCGGTGGCGCCCCACGAGAACTCCACCTTGGCCTGGACGCCGCGGTCCTCCAGGTAGCGCCGGGTGAAGCCCATGAGCTCGGTGGCGACGGTCTTGCCCTGCAGGTCCTCGACCGAGCGTATGGGGCTGTCGCGGTCCACCACCAGCACCCACCGCGCCGGCTGGTCGGAGGCCTTGGAATAGACCAGGTCGCAGACGGTGGCCACATCGGCCTCGGTCTCCATCACCCAGTCGATGCCGGTGAGGCCGGCGTCCAGGGTGCCGCTGGCCACGTACGGGCCCATCTCCTGGGAGCGGACCAGGGCGCAGGTTAGCTCCTCGTCATCGATGGTGGGGAAGTAGTTGCGCGAGCGCGCGCTGATGGTCCAGCCGGCCTGGGCGAACAGGTCGACGGTGGCGGCCTCCAGGCTGCCTTTCGGGAGTCCCAGTTTCAGTTGTTTCATCGTCGGTCCGTTGTCTCGGGCGAGTGCGGGGGCTTTGTATCACGTTGCGCCGATGGGGGAGGGATTTTCGCGCGATCCAAAACGAAAGGGGTGCCCGGAGGCACCCCTCGATTCCCTTCGCCCTCGAAGGAGCGGTCAGTCGACGATGGTCCAGTCGCCGTTGCGGATTTCCAGCATGTGGAAGGCCGAGAGGTTGAGGCCCAGGTGGTCGTCGGGGGACATATGGACCACGCCCCCGGTGCCCACGTAGCCGCTGGTCGCCTCGATCTCGTCGCGCACCTTGGCCTTGTCGGTGCCGCCGGCGCGGGCGATGGCGGCCAGCGCGATCTGCAGGCCGTCGTAGGCGTGGCCGCCGAAGGTGGAGACGTCCGAGCCCCACCGCGCCTCGTAGGCGTTCTTGTAGGACTGGGCGACGATCTTCTGCGGGTCGTTGTCGGGCAGCTTGTCGGCGACGACGATGCCGGCGGCCGGCAGGCGCACGCCCTCGGCCGCCTCATTGCCCGCCAGCTCGATGAACTTCTTCGACGCCACGCCGTGGGACTGGTACAGCGGCATGGTCATGCCGAGTTGGCGGAAGTTCTTGGTGACGATGGCCGGGCCCTGGCCGAAGCCGGGATTGAGCACGGCCTGGACGCCGTCCGTGTTCTTGATCTTGGTGAGCTGGGCGGTCATGTCGGTGTCCTTGGCGCCGTAGGTCTCGTCGGCGAGGACGGTGATGCCGAAGCCGCCGGCCAGGCCCTTGCACTGGTTGCGCATGGACTTGCCGAAGCCGCCGGAGCCCGAGATCATGCCGACCTTGGTGAGGCCCCGCTTCTTCATGTCGGTGAAGATCTTGGCGCACGCCATCTTGTCGGTGTGGGGGGTCTTGAACACCCACTTCTTCACCGGGTCGATGATGACCACGGCGCCGGCCAGCGAGATGAACGGCACCCCGGCCCGCTCCACCAGGGGGACCACCGCCATGGTGGTGCCGGTGGTGGAGCCGCCGACGATGACGTCCACGTTGTCGTTCTCGATCAGGCGCTTGACCGCGGTCTGCGCCTTCTTGGCGTCGTGCTGCACGTCGTAGTGCACCAGCTCCAGCTTGCGGCCCAGGACGCCGCCCGAGGCATTGATCTCGTCCACGTACATCTGCAGGGTTTTGAGCTCGGGGTCGCCCAGGAACGACGCCGGTCCGGTGACGGCGAGGAAGGTGCCGATCCTGATGGGGTCCATCGCCAGCGCCCCGGACACCCCGACGACCCACGCCAGCACCGCCGCGGCGCCCGTCGCCAGACCACGTTTCAACCACCTGCCAATCATGCCTCGATCCTCCCAGTCTCGATGACGTCGCCGTTTGCGGCGATCCCCTGAACAAATGACGGGGTCAATAAAGCGGCAATTGTGCGCCGGGGTCAACAACTTGGGCGGCAAAACCCCCTGCCGTTGCCAACCCGCTCCGACCGGCCGGCCACACCCCGCGCGCCTCGCCGTCACTTGCGCAGGACCAGGGTCTGCCAGCCGTTGCGGGTGATGCGGCGGACCAGACGCAGGCCGACGGCACGGTGGGCGGTGAGGACCCGGTTGCCGTCGGCCTCGACGAAGCCCGCGAGAACGGTGATGCCCCCCGGCGCCAGGTGGCGCGCCGTGTCGGGGGCGAGGCGCATCAGCGGCCGGGCCAGGATATTGGCGGTGATCAGGTCGTAAGGCGCGTGCCGGCGCACCTCGGCGGCGGCGTAGCCGTTGGAGCGCACCACACGTACAAGCGGGCCGACGCCGTTGGCCGCCGCGTTGGCGCGGGCCACCCGCACTGCTTCCGGGTCGCGGTCGGCGGCCCGCACCGGGATCCGCCAAGTCTTGGCCATGGCCAGGGCCAGGACGCCGGAGCCGCAGCCCAGGTCGAGGGGCCGACGGACCGGCCGCCGGGCCAGGGCGTCCAGGGCCAGCAGACAGCCGGCGGTGGAGGCGTGGGCGCCGGTGCCGAAGGCGGTGGCGGCGTTGATGGTCAGGGCGACGCAGCCGGCCGGGACAGCGTCCCGCACGTGGGAGCCACGGATGCGGTAGCGGCCGACGGCGACAGGCCGGAAGCTGCCCAGGTTCTCGGCCAGCCAGTCGCGGTCCGCCAGCGGCTCGATGCGGACCCCCGGGGCGGCGAAGCCGTGCGCCGCGCAGGCCAGGGCCAGCGCCAACTCGACCGCGGTCCGGTCGGGCCGGCCGGCACACACCCCCTCGACCCGCCAGCCGTCGGCGCCGTCGTCGCCGACCAGCCGCGAGACAGCGTCGCAGAACGGCTCGAGGGCCTCGGCCACCGGGTCGGCCGCGGTCGCCGGCACCGTCACACGAACCTGCCATGCCTGCGGCATTGTCCGGTCCTTGCCTCCGTTCCCCAACCGGCGGGCCAAGTCGGCATTACATTCTGGGATCGGGAGCCCGGATCTCTAAGTGATGACTTGATTTCGGGGAATCCCCGCTCCCACACGGCTGCCAGAGGCTGCCGGCCATGGTCACGTCACCAGCGCCCGCACATCGTCCTCGTAACCGAACAGCGACTGATCCAGGACCGAGCGGGCGAAGACGAGCAGCTCGTCATCCTGCAGGAAGCGATAGGCATTGTCCTTGCGCCCCAGCGTCGCGGCGGCGATCTTGGTCGCCGAGTCGGGAGCCAAGCCGCAGAACGCGACCAGACGGTCGATGGCCGGGTCCGGATCCGCCAGCACGTCCTCGTAACGCAGGTTGAGCCAAGCCTCTGGCGGCGTTTGTCTTTGCTGCATCGTGATGGCATCCATGTATTCCTGCCACAGCGAGAGTCCCCCTTCCAGCGTCGCGCAGCGTTGCGTGAATCGGATCTCGCCCAAATAGAAGAACCCGAATTGCGGCGGTTTCTGTCCCGTAAGCCGCTGATAGCCGGGGATTGTGAGATCCAGGTGCCGACGCCGCAGGCTTGCCGCCACATCAATGCCGTTGCGGGCGACATGAACGATGCGTGCCTCGGGGAATATCCGGCGCCAGACCGGCAGGGTGTAACTGTTGCGGGGGTCTTTCCAGCCCCATGGGCGCTTCCGCTTGGCGCGCGCCGCAGAGGTCTCTGGAGTGGCCCCCAGATATTGCTCGATGGTGGGCCCTTTCAGAAGCCGTCCAAGCTGGGCGGCCTGCTCTTCCACCTGATGCGGCTCCGCCAAGCAGGACGCGACCTTCGCGGGGTAGTCCCAACTTGCTCCGGCGGCCTGGAAGATCGTTTCGTTGAGGCGCATGAAGAACAGGGACTCATGGTCGCCTTGGACATCGGCGCCAACGAACAGGCCGAGTTTATCGAGCATCCGGGCGATCATCGAGGTGCCCGAGCGGTGCATGCCGAGCACAATCACCGGATCCATGAACAAACCGTCCCCTAGACGCGCGTGAACTGCACCATGCGCTGGTCGCGCGGGTGGTCCCAGTCGCCGATCCACTCCATCTGCCAAGGTAGGTCCTCGATCATGTGTTCGACGTCCCCGCGGGTGTAGTGGAAAGGGTCCTGGGAGGAGTGCGTGACCACG
Source organism: Rhodospirillales bacterium (assembly GCA_028277795.1). Taxonomy (GTDB): domain Bacteria; phylum Pseudomonadota; class Alphaproteobacteria; order Rhodospirillales; family JANQFP01; genus JANQFP01. The sequence goes on along the minus strand of JANQFP010000135.1, from coordinate 989 downwards.
TCCCCCGGCGTATGCCGCAGCGGCGTTTCGCGGTCATGGCCCTCGGGCACCTCGAAGAACGTCGCATAGAAAACACCCCCATCAACCATCGACCGCGAGAGCTTTGCCAGGCACCGACGAATCCGGTTGAAGTTGAGGTGGGTAAACACCGACGTGGCAATCGCGGCATCGAACGACGCGTTCAGGCGGTCGAACTCGAAATCCTGCAGCGCCACGAGTTGGCCGCGCGGCTGCCGGTAGTGGAGATCTGCCGGTTTGAGTTCCAGTTCCCAGCCGGCGTCGAGCAGCGACTGATTGATGTCAATCCCCCAGTAGTTGCCGGGCTCCAGGTAGGGAACCAATCGGACGCCAGCACGGAGCGAACCGCATCCCACATCGAGGAACCGGTACTCGGGCTTCAGGCCATGGTTCTTAAGGAAATCGAACTGGAGGGCTCCGACCTCATCCCACAAGCCGCCGATCACCTCTCGGTGGGCGCCGGTCCGCACCGCATGAATCATGGCAGTTTGGTCGTCATACGCGCTGTCGCTCACGCTCCGCCTCCTTGGCGTTCCCGCCAATACTCGCATCCTTGAGTGTGCCGACATCCCCGGACGGGTCTCAAATCCGTCCTCGATACTGGCCGAACCGGCTGTATCAAACAAATCTTAAGTCGCCTATCGCCCCGACAGGACGGCGATCCAGCCAAGCGCGAGGTAGCGCGGTGTCGGGGGCGTGGCGCATCAGCGGGCAGACGCCCTTGGGCGCCGCGTCGGCGCTCGCCACCCGCACCGCGTCCGGGTCGCGGTCGGTGGCCCGCGCCGGGACCCGCCAGGTCTTGGCCAGGGCCAGCACGCCGAAGCCGCAGCCCGGGTCGAGCGGCCGGCGGACCGGCCCGATCCCTGACGGCTTAGCCCGCATTTCTCACATCCACCATGGTCTGCGCGGCGTTGTCCCGCCGACAGGGTAGGAGAACTGCGCCGCGCGATGCGGGGCCATCGGGCAAGCGG
>JANQFP010000121.1 GCA_028277795.1 Rhodospirillales bacterium | reverse complement strand
AGAGCGCCAGCCTGGTCGGTGTGGCGCCGGTCAATCGAGACTCGGGGGCCGTGCGCGGCCGCCGCACCATCCACGGGGGTCGGAGCACCGTCCGCGTGCAGCTCTACATGGCCACCGTCGCCGCCATCCGCTGCAATCCGGTCATCGGCGCCTTCTACCGGCGCCTCCGCGACGCCGGAAAACCGCCCAAGGTCGCCATCACCGCCTGCATGCGAAAGCTCGTCGTCACCCTCAATGCCATGGTCCGCGACAACAAACCATGGACACCACCACAGACCATGAATGCTTGACAGCAGACACAGTCGCTCCGCGTTTCGTCTTGTGGAGTCCGATCAACAGATTGATATAGGATGGTCCCCGCGCCACAGAAGAGATCGATAATGACCAGGACGTTACGGTGTTATGCGGAAGGCGGTCCGGGGGACTGGGAGGCGATCTGCCTCGACCTGGACATCGCCGTTCAGGGCGAGACCTTCGAGGAGGTTTACCGTTCCCTCGGCGAGGCCATCGCGCTTTACGGGGAGGCCGTGAGCGACCTTCCCGCCGACGAGCGGGCACGCTTGGTGCAGCGCCCGTCGCCCCTGAGCGTGCGTCTCAGGTTTCTCGGCCATGTCCTCGGGTCAGTGTTTGCCGACCGCGGAGACAGCCGGGAGCGCCACGACTTCACCATGCCGGCCGCCGCCTGATCACCGGAATCGCGATCTCGGCAATCCCGACTGGCGAATCATCGCCGCAAGCGTGCCCGGCTTGACAGTGTCGCCCTCGCGCGAGCACGCGACGACCACTATTTGCATCCGCCCCTCGACGATGCCTTTGTAAACCCGGTGGCTTCCCCGCTGCCGGTCTAGCTGGAAACCGTGGTCGACCAAAACACGAATGAACTGCTTGAACGTCACTACTAGAGCACGGTTCGATCAAATCGATCCGATTTGATCGAACGGTCGTGCTCTAACTCATTGATTTCTAGAGCAAGTAAATCTGATCAAACGATTCCGTTTGATCAGATATTGCTCTAGCGTTCTCTCGCCCGCGCCGAAAATCCGAGCCCGAAATCCTTCGAAGAAAATACCATATGGCGTTGATCTCAACGTGAACATAACGAGCACATCGAGTAGGATGCCTTGATTCGCGTGAAGAATGGCCGGCTGCCTCCAGGCTGTGGGTCAGTGCGCCGAATTTCAAACACCTGAGCGGCCCACTTGGGAGATGCGCATGAAGACCCGGAAGACGCCCCGGCGCGAAATCGACCTGGCGCTGAAACGGGCCAAGGAGGTTCAGCAATGAGCAAGGTCAGCGACCTGCACAAGAAATGGAGCCGCGATCCGGCATACCGGGCGGCCTATGACGCGCTTGGTCCGGAGTTCGAGCTGGCCCGGTCGATGATCGAGGCCCGGACCCGCGCCGGGCTCACTCAGGAGCAGCTCGCCAAGCGGATGAAGACAACCCAGTCGGTCATCGCCCGGCTGGAGAGCGGTCGCGCGCGGCCATCCACCAAGACCCTCGAAAGGCTCGCCCGGGCCACGGGCACGCGCCTCAAGATCAGCTTCGAGGCCGCCGGAGATGCGGCTTGAGATGCACAGATAGGGTTAGGCCTTGAAAGTTGACGGGCGGGCCGGCACAAGCCGTTCAACATTCATGACCTGACCTCGGTATGTGGCCCCGGCATGCGGTCAGGAGAGGCACCTGTCAGGCGATTACCCTATCTGTACACCACTTGTCTGATAAACGCGGTGCAAGTAGCAAATTCTCAACTCCGTAAAGAGACTGAGGGTTCTTGAGCCAGAGCTGAAACGATCTGTTCTGCATGTCAGGTTCATCACCGCAATCAATGTTCCATACGCGTAGTACATATCCAGTGAGTGCTGCCCTCAATTTTACCTTCAGAACCCCTTCTTTCATTCCATAGTCAAAGGCAATAGTGTCCGGATGCTCCAAGGCGGGGTGCGGCTCTATTTCCATTTCAACAATTCGATTCCACTGGTCATCCGCATTCGGACGTTCGTGATCTTTTATTTCTCCGGAACGAAGCCTCGCCCCCGCAATCCTAGTAATGACAAAATCGAGAAACGCTTCTCGGACGCGGTCATAAGCACGTACATGCCAACGGAGGCCGTTATCAACAAGAGCAAACGGAACAATTGTTCTTGTTGATCGCCCACTACTTGTCGAGTGATAGACAATCTCGGCCGCCCGTTCCTGATAGATCGCCCGTGAGATAGCAGACAGTATAGTGACGTCGGGACGATTAAGCTGGATAGGCAGCTCACTGCGAATCAAGGGCAGTCTCTCCCCAACAAATTGATCCCCCAATCCATGCGACAACGCACTCAAGATCTGGCCCGATTCATGCTCAAAGAGAGGCCTGAATTTACCGGCGCAACGATACAATTTGGCTCGACTGTCATACTCGATGTTTTTCGGCGCTAACTCCCGGTAAAGCGTCAAATCGCGTGTAGCGGCCGCTTCCGCTATCCCGAACCTTCTCAACAGATCTGCACGCGATATGGAGCCAAGAAACCATAGTCGGAATTCAATGTGGAACAGGCGTTGTCGCTGCGCGTGATTCAGGTCCTCAAGGCTACGTTCGCTCATGTCCCGTCCCGATTGGCGCTAGAGAATTGGAAGCGTGCCGCAATCCAATGGCGATCTTTTTGATCTGTTGACATCATCTTTTTGATTTGTATACTGGCAGTGAGATTCGCCCGTCAATGAACAACGACAGGAATCGAATATGGCAACAAACCCGTCGAAAGGCGACGGACATCGAATAGGCGCAGTGCGCAACCGCTCCCAGACTCAGACACCCGCTGGATACTGGGTCAAGCGCAACGCTGACACTGGCCGCTTCATGGACGTCAAGACATCCAGTAAGACGCCGTTCAAGGGAGTTAGAAAGGAAAATTAGGCATGGCAAACGGCGCAACACATAGCTTGGTCGGAGCAATCGCAGGAGTCGTAGCATGTCTCGGCGATGATGATAGCAAAAAGCCAGAACCATACAACTTGGTGACCGCCGGCATTACTGGTGGCGTATTTGCCGGTTTGCCCGACAAGCTGGAACCCGCGTTTCATCCCAGCCACCGCCAGTTTTTCCATAGCATTTTGATCTTGGCCATGATCGCGAAGGGGGTCGCATCTGTCTATCGCTGGGAACCCGAAACTAAAGGCGAACAGCTGTTGCGTGCTTTGTTGTTCGTGGGCGGAATTGCCTATGCCTCGCATCTTGTTCTGGATGGGCTGACGCCTAAATCCATTCCCTTCTTAGGGAATACTTAGATATTCTATTCTAAAAGGAAACCGCAATGACCGAGATGACAGCAGCCGTAGTGAGAGAACAAGGCGTAACTTTCGCCGTCGCTCTGATTAAGGATCACGTTCTTAATAGTCCATCCGAGGCCGACCGTTCCCTGCAAGTCGTAGCGACGGCGTTGCGTTGTTCGCTGGTTGTTCTTATGGGTGAGCGTAACGGCAAACTCAGGGGGAATCGGCGAGACGTCGTAGACTTTGTATCCCGCCTTCATCCGTCGCAGTTACCTTGGCGGAAGTATCGTATTTCTTATTGATTCGCGATTCGGGGGCAGCAAACGATTTCAAACGGTTGAACCTTGATCTCTCCACTGTGACTTTCGTTTGTCAGTAGTGGGATTGCAACGCTTGCCTTAGCGTCGAAAACACGAAAGGAGCTGTCCAAATTGGTCCATTTAGTTCTCTACACCGACGGAAATCCGAATCAAGTCTTTGAGTCTCTTCACGACGCGCAAATAGCTGCCGAGAGCCTCTTGTCGACAGTAGGTGAGCTGCGCATTAGTTCGTTCGCCGCGCCAGCCCCCAGCAAATCTTGGGAATATGACGAAGAACGAAATGGTTGGGCAGAGGACCCAGAACCATTCGTCTAAAGGCTTCACTTAGGAATTCCGGGCCAATTCTGCCAATTCTGGGGACAGTAAGCGATTTCAAATCGGAGGTAGGTCGCCGCGGCCCAAGTGTTCTCAGCGCGGCGGCTTCGTCCCGCGGCCCGCAGAGAATGTTGTCTTGCATATCGCTTAAGAATCGACTCCGACCCCATTTTACCCGAGACCTCGGGCCGTTGATCGGCCGCGATTAGGGTACCCAAGAAAGGATAGAGGCGGATCAGCATCACGGCGGGCCCACGACCGCACGTTGTGATAGCGTCCGCTTTGGTCCATTCTTGTCTTTGGTCGAGAGGCGATGGGGTGCGCGGTCCGCGATGGCCATCGATGTTTTCGGACGGTTTAGCGAGTTCCGCGCCGCGGTCGAGGGTGCCGATAGGCCGGACCTAGACCGCCCCATTTCCGAACGGCTGATGCAGGACCTACCGGACCTGAGGCGGATTGTCGCATTTGCCGAGAAGTCCTTCGATGACTCGGGGGGAGCCCTGGTTGATTCCGCGCCGCTCATCGATTCCGGAACGGTGGCCGATGACGTCCTTGGACGCGCGCCGCCTGACGAAGAGGCCTACAATGCCTTGGGGCGCTTCCTCGCGACGGCCATGGCCGAACTTGCAGCGCGCGCTGCGGCGAGTGTAGTGGTTCCGTACAGAGACGAGTTGGAGCAGTTGATCGCCGAGAACCGCGCCCTCCGCGATGACTTGGTCGCGGCCCGCGGTGACTTGGCCGCTGAGCGCGCAAAGTTGGAGGGAGCGCAGGACACCCTGGCTGCCAAGGACGCCCACATCGCGGCCCTGGAGGACCAATTGGATCGCGCCACCCGACCTCTGATCAATGTCGGCGACATCCTGAGCAACGTTCGCGTATTCTCGGCGTCGGCCGACGGCAACACTCTAGAGGCGACGGGACTGCGTCTGCAGTTTCAAGGGCTTGGGCAGGCGTTTTCCGACCTCTGGTCTACGCTCAAGGATGCCGACCTCTCATCAAGCGCACGGCGCGTTCTGAGCGTCCTCGCCGTGCGCCTGCGCGAGCACTTGGGCGGGGTCCGGGGATACGCACACAAAGCATTCGGCGTGTCCCTCCCCGAACCGCCGATGCCGACGCCGTCCACGCCTCCGCGCCTCACCCCGCGGGAGCGCGAATGCTTGCTGTGGAGCGCTCGCGGCAAGAGCATATGGGTCATCGGCCAGATCCTTGGTATCTCCGAGGACACGGTCAAGCACCACCTCACGCAGGCCATGGCGAAGCTGGGGACCACGAATCGGGTCGTCGCCATCAACACGGCCATGCGCGCTGGTCTGATAGACCCCTAGAAAGCAATTCGGAGCTAATCCGGCTTTTATGGGACATTCACCCAGTTCAGATCAACCGCAGACCACCCAGCGCCGTCGGTTTACTGCCCTGCCGCATTCGCCCTACCGTTTGTTACGGATATTTTCTTGATTTTTTTAAAAATTAGGTGTATTTTCATATTTTATTACGGTCTCGCCGGGACTGCGCGGCGCGAGCAGGTGTCGCAACTCAACCCGCTGAAACGAAATCGACAATCCGGACCATGCTGACATCGGCTTACATCTGCTGACAGTTCAATAGGAGGTTGTGCGGAAAAGAGTAATGATATCAAAATAGTATGGCCGATTTCCGGGGGTCGACGTGTCGCAGGGCAAGGCTCTCGTCACGGGGTGCGGGGACCGAGTCCCCGCGGTCTTCCGACGGCGCGGAGCGCCGTGGGTCGCCCGGGGGCGTCCGCCTCATGCCGCCGCGAGCGCCCGGCGGACGGCTTCCGGTTCCTTGGCGATGACGGCCAGGAGGATGCGGGCGGCGCGGTCGGGGCGGCGGCGGCCCTGCTCCCAGGCGTGGACGGCGGTCACATCGAGCCCGAAGGCGTCGGCGAACTGGCGCTGGGACAGTCCGAGCTTGGTCCGGATCGCGGCCACGTCCACTTCGTCGGGGACCGAGACGGTGTAAGTGGGGAGCGCCGTCTCGCCGCGTGCGTGGGCCAGCGCCTCGGTGGCGCCGGCGATGAGGCGGCGACCGAGGGCGCTATGCTTGGGCGTCGAGGGCCGCGACGATGGCCCGGAGGGCTTTCTTGTCGGCATCGGTCAAGGTCTCCTTGGCGCTCTTGGCGTAGATGTCGAGCAGGTACACCACGCCGCGTGCGGTTCTGGCGAAGTAGATGATCCTCGCGCCGCCGCTCTTGCCCCGGCCGCCCCGGGCCGCGCGGGCCTTGCGGACGCCGCCGGTGCCGCGAACGACAGGCCACGCCTCGGGGGCGAGGGCGATCTCCAGTTCCGCCGCCGCCCGCTCGGCGGGAGTGAGCAGCTTCCTCGCCCGCCGGTCGTAGCCGGTGGTGGCGACGATTCTCATGGCCTGACTATACGACAATGTCGCATAGGGGCCAAGAGTCATGGGGTGCGGGGACCGAGTCCCCGCGGTCTTCCGACGGCGCGGAGCGCCGTTCCTCAGCCGACCGGCGCGGCGCCGGTCAGGAGGGCGTCCAGGTCGAGGTGGGTTTCCAGGTGGGCGGCGAGGGCGTCGAGGGTGTGGTCCACCTGGTGGTCGTAGGCGATGCCGGCGGGGGCGCGGTCGCGGAGGCGGGCGAGGAAGGCGTGGCGGAAGGCGTCGGATGCAAAGAGGCCGTGGAGGTAGCAGCCCATGATGCGGCCGTCGGGGGAGACGGCGCCGTCGGGGCGGTCGCCGAGGCGGAGCATGGGGCGGGCCAGCGCCGGGCCGGTGGTGCGGCCCATGTGCATCTCGTAGCCGCGGACGGCCTCGCCGCTGGCGATTTCGGTGCCGGTCGCTTCGGTGAGGGACTTGTCGGGCGTGAGGTCGGTTTCGGCGTCGAGGAGGGAGAGGCCGGGGGTCTCGCCGGGGGGGGCCTCGATGCCGCGGGGGTCGCGGACGGTGCGGCCGAGCATCTGGAAGCCGGCGCACAGGCCGAGGACGGCGCCGCCGCGGCGGACGTGGGCGGCGATGTCGATGTCCCAGCCCCGGGCGCGCAGGTGGTGGAGGTCGGCGATGGTGGCCTTGGAGCCGGGGAGGATGACCAGGTCGGCGTCGCCGGGCAGGGGGCCGGTGGCCATGGTGAGGGAGACGTCGGGCTCGGCGGCCAGGGGGTCCAGGTCGTCGAAGTTGGCGATGCGCGACAGCACCGGCACGGCGATGCGGATGGTGCGGTCGGTCCCGGCGGTGCCGCGGGTCTCGACGGCGACCGCGTCCTCTGCCGGCAGCCGGCGGGCGTCGGGGAAGTAGGGGACGATGCCGAAGCAAGGGAGGCCGGTCTCCGCGTCGATGCGGGCGAGGCCGCCGTCGAACAGGGACGGGTCGCCGCGGAACTTGTTGATGACGTAGCCAATGAGGCGGGCCCGTTCGGGGGGCGGCAGCAGGGTCCAGGTGCCGACGACGGCGGCGATGACGCCGCCGCGGTCGATGTCGGCGACCAGGGCCACCGGCAGGTTCGCGGCCTCGGCGAAGCCCATGTTGGCGATGTCGCCGTCGCGCAGGTTGACCTCGGATGCGCTGCCGGCGCCTTCCACCAGCACCAGGTCGGCCTCCGATGCGATGCGGCGGAAGCTGTCGAGGGCCGCCGGCAGGAGGCGCCCCTTGAGCGCCTGGTAGTCGCGGGCGGCGGCGTTGCCCCACACCCGCCCCTGCACCACCACCTGGGCGCCGACGTCGGTCTGGGGCTTGAGCAGCACCGGGTTCATGTCGGTGACCGGCGGCACCCCGCAGGCGCGGGCCTGGAGGGCCTGGGCGCGGCCGATCTCGCCGCCGTCGGCGGTCACCGCGGCGTTGTTGGACATGTTCTGGGGCTTGAAGGGGCGGACCGTGAGGCCGCGCCGGGTGAAGGCCCGGCACAGGCCGGCCACCAGCAGGGACTTGCCCACGTCCGAGCCCGTGCCCTGGAGCATCAGGGCGCGGCGGTCCCGGGTGCGGTGGTGCGGCGGTGGGCCCGTCGGCGTCGCGGTCCCCATTCCTGGCGATGGTCCGAGTTCAGGGCCCGCCGTGGCGGCGGGCCCGTGAGACCGCGACCTTACTGCGGCCGGTCAGCGGCCGGCAAGGGCGGCCCGAAGGGCCTCGGCGCCGGTGTTGGCATGCTGTCGGCCGTTGGTGATGTCGCGGGGCGGGGCGTCGCGCCCGTAGTAGGACTCGTTGAGGTCGGACCGCCGGGCCAGGACCGCGCCCTCCAGCGACGCGCCAGCGTAGAGGCCGCCGATGGAGCGGGCCACGGCCACGATGTCGGCGCCCAGGTTGCTGGTGGTCGCCGCCTCGCCGCCGATGCCCATGAAGCCGACGGTGAGGCCCACGTCGGCGCCCAGCTTGGCCTGGTGGTCGAGCAGCGCGTCCAGGGCCTCGGTGCTGCGCACGGCCATGACGATCTCGCTGCCGTGGACGCCGGCCTGCAGGCCGACGCTGGCCGCGCCCAGGGTGTAGAAGGCGGGATAGCTCCACGAGCCGTCGGCCCCGCGGGCCAGCAGCACGCCGTTGCCGGCCTCGCCGCCGCCGATGAACCCGGCCTTGATGACGGTGGGCAGCACCACGACCGCGCTGGCGTCGTCGATGACGCGGACGAACTCGGTGAGCTCCGGATCGGTCTTGAACTCGGCCACCGTCTGTGCCGCCCGGTCGACCACGTCCTGGGGCAGGGTGGCGGTGTCGTTGCGGATGTCGGCGCACGCCGCGACCGTGAAGGCGACGGCCAGACTCAGGGCTTTCTTCATGGGAGATCCCCCGATAACAACCGGTATCGGCCATCTACTCTAGGGCCGGATGGTTGTCGAAACCTTAACGGCCACACGGATAGGCGACCGCGGGTGCGGGGGTCGGGAAGGCCGGCCCGCGGGGCCGACGGGCGGCAATCGCCCGCCGGCCGTCGCGAACGAGGGCTATTGAGCCAAGGAACGGCCCTTGGAGCCGAGATCGACGAACGCCTCGTCGAGGCGCTCCGCCATGCTGACCTCGGCCGCACGCAGCAGCTTGCGCGGGTCGTAGAGCTTCTTGTAGGGCGTCCCGTCGTCGGGGTCGATCTGGTACAGGAACGCCTTCGGGTTCTCGTTGACGAACTTGCCGACGGCCTCGGAGAAGGCGAACTGGGTGTCGGTGTCGATGTTCATCTTGAACACGCCGAAGCTGACGGCGTCGCGGATCTGCCCCTTGTCCGAGCCCGAGCCGCCGTGGAACACCAGATGCAGCGGGTTGGGGCCGGCGTTGTGCTGGCGTGCCACCAGGTCCTGGGAGTTCTTGAGGATCTCCGGACGCAGCTTGACGTTGCCGGGCTTGTAGACGCCGTGCACGTTGCCGAACGAGGCGGCGACCGAGAACGAGCCGATGGGCGTCAGCTTGTCGTAGGCCTGCAGCACGTCCTCGGGCTGGGTGTAGAGCTTCGAGTTGTCGGCGCTTTCGTCGAACTCGCCGCCGATGCCGTCCTCCTCGCCGCCGGTCACGCCGAGCTCGATCTCCAGGCTCATGCCGATCTTGGACATGCGCTCGAGGACGCGGGCGCACTCGCTGAGGTTCCACTCGATGGGCTCTTCCGAGAGGTCCAGCATGTGCGAGCTGTAGAGCGCCTTGCCGGTCTCCTTGTAGAAGGCCTCGCCGTGGTCGAGCATGGCCTCGACCCAGGGAATCAGCTTCTTGTTGGCGTGGTCGGTGTGCAGCACGACGCAGATGCCGTAGTGCTCGGCCAGCAGGTGCACGTGGCGGGCGGCCGACACGGCGCCCAGCACCTTGGCCGCATTGCCGTCGGGCATGCCCTGGCCGGCGAAGAACTGGGCCCCGCCGTTGGACAGCTGGATGATGACGTCCGCCTTGTTGTTGGCCGCGGCCTCGAGCACGGAGTTGACCGTGTTGGTGCCGGTGACGTTGACCGCGGGCAGGGCATAGCCGCCCTCCTTGCAGGCGGTCACGAGGGTTTCGTAATCCTGACCCGTTACAACACCCGGCTTCAGTGCGGCGCCCATGATGTATCCTCCTGGTGGTTTGACGCGATGTGCTCAGGCGGCGCATTCGCGGGAACGCGCCGCATCCCCTCGACGGGCGGCGGCGATGGGCCGGTCTCCCCCGTCCAACTCCCTTGCAAGACGTGTAAAACGCGCGGCTATGGCCGCGGCACGCCCGTACATTACCCCGCACCGGCCGCAAACGCCATAGCAGACGGCGCCGATGCCCTCCACACATGGGGGCACGGCCGGCCCCGACAAGGGCGGGTCGCGCGGACGCGGTCAACGCAGACGGATGAACTCGACCCGGCGGTTGAGCGCCCGGCCCTCGGCCGTGCCGTTGTCGGCGATGGGCCGGCTTTCGCCGTAGGCCTTGACCACCAGGCGGTCGGCGGCGATGCCGTGGCGGTCCACCAGGTGGTCGCGGACGGCGCGGGCGCGCCGCTCGGCGAGGTTCCGGTTGTAGGCCTCGCTGCCCTGGCTGTCGGTGTGGCCGGCGACCATGACCACGGCCTCGGCCAGGGCGCCCCCGAGGGCCTTGCCGAACTCGCCGAGCAGGGGAAAGGACTCAGGCCGCACGGTGGCCGAATCCACGTCGAAGCGGACCAGCGCCCCGGCCTTGGGGGCCGTCTCCACGTCCACCACCCCGCCCAGGCCCCGGAAACGGAGCGGCCGGTCGGCGACCGCGTCGGGGTTGCCGGCGGCCGCCGGCGCCGGAACCAGGCTGCGCGTGGCCGGCCGGTCCTTCGGCGTGAGGGCGCGGATGATCTCGTCCTCGGTGGCCGGGAAGTCCAGGTCGCCGCCGGCGGCGGGTCCCACAATCGCCATCAGAGCAGCGGCGACCACCGCCAGGGCCCGAATGCCGCTCATCGGTGGCTGAACTCGATCACGTTGACGCAGGTGTCGCACAGGCCCTCGAGCCGGCTCTCCACCACCGAGAACACGGTGCCGCCCGAGTCCTCCCAGGTCACCGTGTCCGACTGCAGGGAGACGATGCCGGCGACACCCCGGTTGGTGAACACCTGGCGCAGGCGCGCCTCGGTGCTCCGGGTGCCGGCCAGGTTGCGGGTGGCGCGGGCGTTCTCCAGCTTGTCGTTCAGGCCCTCGAGCTCGCGGTCGGGCCGGCGCGAGGCGACGAAGTAGATGCGTTCGGTGCCGGTTTGGTCGTCGAGCTGGAACGCCTTGTCGCGGGCGGGCAGCACGTGGGTCTTGCCGCCGGTGGCCGGGTTGACGTTGTCCAGGCGCACGCCGCCGAAGGCGCGCATGGGAAACAGGCGGAAGACCTGCCCGGCGCTGTCCACCTGGAAGATGTAGACCCAGGCGTCCTCGGATGGGGTGAACAGGATCTTGTACTGGTCGCCCGAGTGCAGGGTGGCGCCGTCGCCGAAGGGCTTGAAGGGGCCGGTCGCGCCGGCGCGGTGCACGTAGTTGACCTGGAAGGACAGCGGCTTTGTCGCGACTTCGGGGGGCCGGGGCGCCACGGCCTGGGCCGTCGACTCGCTGGCCGCGTCGAGGGTCGAGGGACGGCTGAAGGCCGAAGCCGCCGGCGCCGCGACCGACGGCCGCTCGGGATGCTGGCCGGGGGCGAAGGCGGCGAGCACCCGCGCCCCGTCGCCGAGGATGGTCGCCTCCTGGCGCCGGTTGTAGCGGTGGCGGGCGGCGTAGGTCATCTCCTCGTCCAGGTAGGCCTTGATCTCGGCCGCGGTGACCCGGCCGTCGCCGTTGCCGTACTCGTCGGTGTCGGCGGCGCCGTAGAGCGCCCGCAGGACGTGCTCGGTGAACAGGCCGTGGCGGGCATCGTCGTCCCAACTGGCCAACTGGTCGCCCTGGGCGGCGGTCAGCACCGTCAGCCCCTCGACGGCGCCCGGCAGCTTGCTCTTGATGAACACGGGCGAGGCGTCCTCGATCAGCATGCCGCGGGCCGAGTCGCCGGAGAAGCAGGCGTCCAGCATCACCGTCACCGAGCGCGCCTCGATCTTGGCCAGGTTGTCGTACAGCAGGTCCACCGGATAGCCGTTGATCTCCGGCGTCGACGGGTCGGCGTCCACGGGCAGCAGGTAGCCGCGCTTGTCGGTGGGGCCCGGCACCCCGTGGCCGGAGAAATAGACCACCACGTCGGACTTGCCCGGGCGCACGATCTGGAACAGGCGCCCCTTGTGGGTCTCCCGGTTGCCGAACACCGACAGCATCTGGGCCTGGGCGGCGTCGCGCAGGTCGATGACATTGCCGGGACGGAAGCGGAGCACGTCGATGACGTAGCGCTTGATGGCCTCGGCGTCGTTGTGGGCGTAGTCCACGGTGGGCACCCGGCCGGCATAGGCCCGGTTGCCGATGATGACGGCGACGCCGTGCTTGTTCTCGCTCGGCGCGGCAGCCGGCTCCAACGATGCGGTGACGGCCAGCACCGCGACCAGCAACACCCTCGTCGCCCAATGGAATGCCGTACCGACCATCGCCCACCCGTCGCAAGACCCGGGCAACGAGTATCGGCCGGCGCTCCGGCGCCGTCAACGCGGCGCGGCGGCGGCCCCTACTGCTGGTGGACGTAGGTGCCCGGGGCGTCGCACAGGGGCTTGTAGCCCTTGGCGGGCGCGCCCATGGGCGGGGCCGGCACCTCGCCCGAGGAAAGGCGGCTGAGCCACGCCTGCCAGGCGGGCCACCAGGAGCCCTCGGTCACCGGCGTCTCCACCTCCCAGGTGTCCGGGTCGGGGATGGGGTCGCCCTCGTGGTAGGTGGACATCTGGTAGGCGCGCCGGGGGTTGCCCGGCTCGGCGATGACGCCCACGTTGTGGCCGCCCTTGCTGAGCACGAACACCAACTCGTCCGCGTCGCTCTGCAGGTGCAGCTTGAACACCGAATGCCACGGCGCCACGTGGTCGCGCGAGGCGGCGACGGCGAAGATGGGCACGTGGATGTCGCTGATGGCGATGCGCTTGCCGCCCACCCGGTAGCGCCCGTTGAACAGCTCGTTGTCGCGGTAGAAGTGGCGCAGGAGCTCCGAGTGCTGGCGGTAGGGCATGCGGGTGCCGTCGGCGTTCCAGGCCATGAGGTCGAACACCGGCTCGCGCTCGCCCAGGAAGTACTCGCGCATCATCTTGGACCAGATGAGGTCGCGGGAGCGCAGCATGCGGAAGCCGCCGGACGCCTGCTCGGGCGCCAGGTAGCCCCGCTGCCACATCATGTCCTCCAGGTAGATGATCTGGGCCGTGTCCATCAGCACCCCCATCTCGCCCACCTCGGTGAAGTTGGTGAGGGTGGTGAACAGGGTGACGCTGGCCAGGCGGTCGTCGCCGTCGCGGGCCATGGTGGCGGCGGCGATGGTCAGCAGGATGCCGCCCAGGCAGTAGCCGACGGCGTGGATCTTGCGGTCGGGCAGAATGTCCGAGATGGCGTCCAGGGCCGCCATGATGCCGTGGGTGCGGTAGTCCTCCATGCCCAGGTCCCGGTCCTCGGACCCCGGGTTCATCCACGAGATCATGAACACCGTGTGGCCTCGGTCGACCAGGTACTTGACCATGGAATTGTGCTGCGAAAGGTCGAGGATGTAGTACTTCATCATCCAAGCCGACAGCATCAGGATGGGCTCGCGCTGCACCGTCGGCGTGGTCGGCTCGTACTGGATGAGCTCCATCAGGCGGTTGCGGAAGACCACCTTGCCCGGGGTGACGGCCATGTTCTCGCCGACCTTGTAGGCGTCGGTCCCGGCCGGCTTGTCGTTGCGGGCGTTGCGCCGCAGGTCCTCCAGGAAGTTGAGGCCGCCGCGCATCAGGTTGGCACCGCCGTCGCGGGCAGTCGCCTCGATGATCTCCGGGTTGAGGAAGGGCACGTTGGACGGCGACATCATGTCCAGGACCTGACGGGCCATGAACGACACCGCCTCCTCGTTGCGCTTGGAGACGCCGCGCACGCCGGTGGTGGCGGCGTGCCACCACTGCTGGTTCAGCAGGAACGACTGGTGGAGGACGTTGAAGGGGAACCGCCGCCAGCCCGGATGCGCGAAGCGCCGGTCCTGAGCCAGGGGCTCGATGCACAGCGGCGTGTCCGGGTTGACCACGGCGCTGGCCGCGTAACGCCCGAACCGGGCTGCCTTGCGCGCCGCCTTCTCGGCCAGTTGGAACTGCTTGCCCGGAGAGGCGGCGAGATGGGCCGCCCAGTCGAAGACCTTCATGGCCACCGCCACCGGCGACATGCCCATGGTCGCCTTCGCCATGGCCGCGTTGGCGGCGCGGTCCACCTGCTCCAGGGTCTCCGACCCGAGCAGGGTGCGGTCGCCCGCCCGCCGGGCCGGGGTCGCCTCGGATGTCGCGGCGGGCGCCGGCAGGCCGCTCTTGATGGGTGCCTTGGTGGCCCGCCGCGGTGCCCGTGCGGCACGGCGAGCCGGGGATTTGCGCGGCCGTGGGCGCGCTGTCGCTTGCTCGGTCATGACCTGCCCCTCCATGGGCTGTCTCGACCCGCGCGGTGCGACGTCCGGGCGTGATGTCGGGTGCGCGAAAAGCCCCGACCGCACGGCCGTCCGTCCGTGACGCGCGGGTCCGTCATCCGGTTTCCATTGTCATCGAAGTGGGCACCAAAACGCAACGGCCGATATTGCAGTGCAGCATGGATGCCAGCGCATGACACCCTGCGAAACACTTGCAGCAGATGTTGCAACTGCGTACCATGGCCGCGCCCGCCCCCGCGGCCGCGCGGGGGCGGCGTGTGAACATATGCACCGCGTTCGGCCAATAAGACCAACGAGTCAGACCGCGTGACCCGGCCAGGGGTCCTGACGCGGACCGGATGTCGCCGATGTCCGCCCCGCCGCCTTGGCAGCCGAGCGCCCTAGGTTGAGCCAGAATGCAAAAAGAGAGGGAGAGATCATGACCCAATCAGACCCCGTCGTCATCGTTGGCGCGGCGCGCACCCCGATGGGCGGCATGCTCGGGGACTTCGCCACCGTGACCGCGACCCACCTGGGCGGCGCTGCCATCAAGGCGGCGCTGGATCGGTCGAAGGTTTCGCCCGACGATGTCGGCGAGGTGATCATGGGGTGCTGCCTGATGGCCGGCCTGAAGCAGGCCCCGGCCCGCCAGGCGGCTCATTTCGCGGGCGTTCCGTGGCACGTGGGCGCGACGACGCTGACCAAGATGTGCGGCTCGGCGATGAAGTCGGCCATGTTCGGTCACGACAACATCCTGGCCGGCTCCCATGACGTCGTCGTCGCCGGCGGCATGGAGAGCATGTCGAACGCACCGTACATGGTGCTCAAGGGCCGCACCGGCTATCGCATCGGTCACGGCGACACCATCAAGGACCACATGTTCTACGACGGTCTCGAGGACGCCTACGAGGAAGGGCGCGCGATGGGCACCTTCGCCGAGGACTGCGCGGAGATGTACCAGTTCACCCGCGAGGCCCAGGACGCCTTCGCCATCGAGTCGGTCAACCGCGCCCAGGCCGCGGTCAACGACGGCACCTTCAAAAAGGAGGTCGCGCCGGTGTTGGTCAAGAGCCGCAAGGGCGACCGACTGGTCGAGAGCGACCAGGCGCCGTTCGAGGTCAGCGTCGACAAGATCCCGACCCTGCGCCCGGCGTTCCGCAAGGACGGCACGGTCACGGCGGCGAGCTCGAGCTCGATCTCCGACGGCGCTTCGGCGCTGGTGCTGATGAAGCGTTCCGAGGCCGAGAAGCGGGGCGCCACGCCGCTGGCGATCCTGCACGCGCACGCCACCCACTCGCAGGAGCCGAACCTGTTCACCACCGCCCCGATCGGCGCGGTGCGCAAGGTCCTGGAAAAGACCGGCTGGAGCGGCAGCGACGTCGACCTGTGGGAGATCAACGAGGCCTTCGCCGTGGTCACCATGGCGGCCATGCGCGACCTCGACATCCCGCACGACAAGGTCAACATCCACGGCGGCGCCTGCGCGCTTGGCCATCCGATCGGCGCCTCCGGCGCGCGGATCATCGTGACGCTGCTGCATGCGCTGGAGAAGCACGACCTGACGAAGGGCGTGGCCGGCCTGTGCATCGGCGGCGGCGAAGCGACGGCCGTCACCGTCGAGCGCCTCACCTAATCCCGCCGGCGGGCGGACCGTCTCCGCACACCGGGGCCGCGGCACCACGTCTGCCGCGGCCCCGCCCCGCGCGGCGGCACGGCCCCGACCGCCATTTCCGCGCCACGCCGGCCAGTCGAGCCTTGCCGCCGGCGTCGGTGCGTTATCACCACACTTTGCTCATTTGTTGGGGGAGATAGTCATGGATGCAAAAGGACAAGCCGCCATCGTCACCGGCGGCGGATCGGGCCTCGGCGAAGCGACGGCCCGCGCGCTGGCGGCCGCCGGCGCCAAGGTCGGCGTGTTCGACCTGGCCGAGGACGCGGCCAATCGGGTGGCGTCCGACATCGGCGGCGTCGCCTGCGTCTGCAACGTGGCCGACGGCGAGTCCACCGAGGCGGCCATCGCCAAGGCCCGCGACGCCAACGGGCCGGTGCGCATCGTCGTCCAGTGCGCCGGGGTCGCGCCGCCCATCAAGATCGTCGGCAAGAAGGGGCCCCATCCCCTGGACGCCTACAACAACGTGGTGGCGGTGAATCTGGTCGGCACCTTCAACGTCATGCGCCTGGCGGCCGCGGAGATGCAGGAGCTGGAAGCCCTCGACACCGGGGAGCGCGGGGTCATCGTCAACACCGCGTCCATCGCCGCCTTCGAGGGCCAGGTGGGGCAGGCGGCGTACGCCTCGTCCAAGGCCGGGGTCGTCGGGCTGACCCTGCCGGCGGCGCGGGAGTTCTCACGCACCGGCATTCGGGTCATGTGCATCGCACCCGGCATCTTCGCCACGCCCATGATGGCCGGCCTGCCGGATGAGGTGCAGAAGTCTCTGGGCGCATCGGTCCCGTTCCCGTCGCGGCTCGGCGATCCGGACGAGTTCGCCGACCTGATCATGCACATCGTCGGCAACGCCTACCTCAACGGCTTCACCATCCGCGCCGACGGCGCGTTGCGCATGCAGTAACGGCCCCGGCCGCGGCCGGGGAGTCAGCGGTCGTCGCTCCCTGTCTTTTCGGCGGCACTGGCCGGGACCCAGCCCGTGCCGCCGCAGGTTGCGCATTCCTCGGTGTGGAGTTCGCCAGGCGGGCGGATCAACCCCCGGCCCCTACAGTCCGGGCAGATGATGCGGTCATCGTCGCGTCCGTCGGCCATCCGGTACCCCCCGTGTCAGGTATCATTGACGGTCGCTGTACCCTAACGCCTTGACGCTCACGCTTCAAGACAATGCCGGGCCCCGGAGCGATGCTCCGGGGCCCGGGATGGCTCTTCGCTACGGCCCAAACCGTCGGGCGTGGATTAGGCCTTGTCCTGCTCGCGCAGCCACTCGCAGACGCCGGGCACCATGATCTTCTGCGAGGCGCCGCCGGTGTAGATGCCGATGTGGCCGGTCTTGATGGGGAACTCCTTGTACCCCTTGTTGTGCTTCTGGTGCTCCCCGAGGGCCATGGTGCATCCCGGCGGCACCAGGTGGTCCCGTTCGGCAAAGACGTTGAGCACCGGCATGGTGATGTTCTTGAGGTCCACCTTGCGCCCGTCCAGCTCCAGCTCGCCTTTGACCAGCTGGTTGCCCTGGACGAACTTCTTGACCAGATCCCGGTAGGCCATGCCTGACACGCCGGGGCCACCGAACAGCCACTTCTCCATGCGCAGGAAGTTGACCAGGGATTCCCGGTTTTCCAGCATGTCGATGGTGTCGGCGTACTTGCCGAACATCAACGTGAACGGCGACGCCATCAGGAACGAGACGTTGAGCACGTCGGCCGGGATCAGGCCGAACGCATTGACCATGCGGTCCACGTCGGCCTTCATGCCCATCTCGAACAGCAGCCCGATGTGCGGCTTTCCATCCACCTTGTGCCGGTGGAAGTCGATGGGCGTGACGGTGAGGACCAGGTTCTTGACCTTCTCCGGGAACAGGGCCGAGTAGCAGGTGCACATGGTGCCGCCCTGGCACAGCCCGAACAGGTTGGTCTTCTCGACCCCGTGGTATTCGCGCACGAAGTCCACCGCGTCGTCCATGAAATCGCACACGTAGTCGTCGGTGGCCAGGTACATGTCGCCGCGGTGCGGGTACCCCCAGTTGACCAGGTAGACGTCCATGCCCTGTTCGAGGAAGTTCCGCACCACCGAGCGGTCGGGCTGCAGGTCGGCCACCTCGTATCCGTTGATCAGCGGCGGGATGATGAGCAACGGGATCGGGTGCAGCTTCTTGTGATCCTTGACCGGCTTGTAGTGATAGAGCTTCCAGGTCTCGCGCTCGTAGATCACGTCCTTGGGCGTGCTGCCGATATCGACGTCGTCTTCCTTGGTATCGGCCAGGCGCTCCAGGCCCGTGGTGATCTTCCGCTGGACCTCGGCCAGTTCGCGGGCCAGCTCGTCGCTGCGGATTTTGATCGGAAACTGCGTCATGGTCTGCTCTCCCTAGTCATGGCCTCGGGCCGGTAGACGGCGCGTGACTGCGTCGCGATCACGTGGCCGCGGCCGCCGCCTTCTTGGCCGGCGCGCGTCGGGCCGCCGGGGCTTTCCTGGCCGGAGCGGGTTTGCTGTCCTGGGTCAATTCCTTGAGTTGCCGGCGCAGGATCCGCACCTCCTTCTTGAGGGCGTGAATGTCGCGGTAGGCTTCGTCGACCTCGGAGCGGGTCGGGATCTCCATGGCCTGGTAGATGATCTCGAGGGCCGCGCGCTGTTTGACCTTATGGTCCATCAGCGCGTTGGTCATGTTGTCCTGGACCTCCATGAACTCCGCCGACGTGAAGGTCTGGTTGAGGGTCTTGTCGGCCACCCCGAACCAGGTCCGCAACAGGTCGCGGACATTGGTGATGGGCTCGCCCTTCTCGGCCAGCTTGGCCAGGTGCTCCATGGTCTGTTCCACCGCCTTGCCCATGGCTTCGGCCATGGCCTTGTGGAACTCGGCCTGGCTGGCGCGGACGTCGGTCAGGGAGTCGACGGCCTCGAGGAGCTTGCCCATCTTCTGACGGATGACGGTGCCACGCGGCAGCTCGCCCAGCCCGGTCATCAGCGGATGGATGCCCTCCTCGAACCCCATGAGGCGATCGAGGCCCGCCGTGCCGCCCATGAACGCGGCGCCGGGATGGCCGGACGCCATGGCTTGGCCGACCATGGACAGCCACGGGGCGGTGATCGGCGTCCACTGCTCGAACATGGACCGGGTCAACTGGGTGAACTCGCCGGCGGTGGCGGTGGCCCGGTTGGGCAGGCTGGACATTTCCTCCTGCCACTGGCCGAGGAGGCCCTCCAGGTCCGGCTTCCAGGGCTTGCCGGCCTGGACCTTGGGCGCCACCGTTTCCCAGGCCTTCATCAGGACGTTGACGCTGCGGGCCATGATCTCGGGGTTGCCGAGGAGGTTGCCTGCCAGGCGCTGTGCCGTGCCGCCGGCGGCGCCCGACCAGGTGTCGACACCGGCCTTCAGAAACTGGGTCGGATCGAAGGACGACATGGCGCTGCTGCCACCCATGGAACTCTGAACCCAGTCGTACCAGGGCCCCCAGAACTGCTTCTGGGCGTCTTGCCACGTGTTCATGAGTTCGTTGGTCTTGTCCGTCCAGTCCATATCGGTTCTCCTCCGAGGTTAACCGCTGCGGAGCCCGTGTCTCCGCAATGCCGTTCCCTGATTCGTTTCGGCGGGGCGCCGGAGGGGGCGTGGTTCTTGCGCCACCGTCCTCCGGCGCGGCGCGCTCCCGCGTGTGTTCTCTCACACAACGGCGTTTTTGGCCATATCTGATGTCGCACGCGCAAACAAAAAGGGCACCCGAAGGTGCCCTTTCTGCCGTTGATGTGGCGGTGCTCAGGCGGCGCGTTCGAGCTGGAAGGCCACCGGGCCGCGGTACTCGGTGCCATCCCGGTCCTTAAAGTGTCCGTTGACCGGCGACTTCTTGGAATACGGGCTGGTCAGGATGGCCACGTGGCCGCCCGGGAAGGGTACGGACTCGATGACGTCGGTCCCTTCCAGGTACTTGTTGGCGGCGGTGGCGCAGGGCGGCGTCACCAGGTCGTCCTTGACCGCGTAGTTCTGGTACCACTTGATGCCGAGCTTGGCCAAGTCCTGCACCTTTAGGTCCTTGCCGAAGAGCTGGACCGGCAGGGCGCCGTCCTCGCGGATGGGCTGCTGGAAGGTGAGCGAGCTCATCTTGGCGATTTCCAGCGGCAGGTGCACCCGCTCCTTGAGCAGCCAGCGGAACAGGGCGGCCACGGTCTTGCCCGGGTTCATTTCGGTCGCCTTCTGCAGGGACGCCTGGTCGAGGACCTTGACCAGGGGCTGCTCGCGGTCGATGGCGACGAAGCGCATGCCCAGGCTCAGCAGGTAGCCGTTGGCCACCTTGTTGCCGTTGGGCAGGGTGGTGGTGATGAAGTCGTGGTGCATCTGCGGCATGCCATGGATGGCTTCGCTGTAGGTGCCGTCGATGGGGGCCACGTTGGTGATCAGGGTGTCGCAGATGCCCTGGAACTTGCCGGACAGCAGGTTCATCAGGCAGATGTAGCCGCCCTGGCAGGTGCCGTTGAGGGTCACCTGCTGGCCGCCGTGCTTCTTCTGCACGAGCTTGCACAGCTCGACGGTCTGCAGGCAGTCCGAATCCGGGGTCGTCGCCTGGACCGTCTCGTTCTTCATGATGTCCTTGACCACCCGCACGTAAGTGGGAATCCCCTCGTTGGCGAAGGAGTGCGAGTAGCTCTTGTCCTCGCCGGGCAGGAACGAGAGGATGTGGGCGCCCAGCATGTAGGGCGGCACCAGGATCATGGGCTTCAGCGCGTCGTTGACCTTCACCCCCTTCTTCACCGGCAGCACCTGGTAGAGCAGGAAGGTGTCGGTCTCGTGGACCAGCTTGTAGTTCGGCGAATTGAACTGGAAGCCGAACTCGTCCTTGATCTTCTCGATCTGCTCGGTGAAGTTGGCGACGGCCTCCATGATCTCGGCCTCGCGCTGGACGTAGCCCGCGAGGGTCTCGCCGCCGTTGCCCTGGACGGTGTTGAACAAGGCCGACTGGAACTCCTCGACCTGATCCCAGGCGAACCCGGTCAGCTTCTCCTGGGCCGACAGCACGCCCTTGGTCATCAGGGCCTGGTTGTGCTGCATGACCTCCATGGTTTCCATGACGCTGAGCGGGTTCTCGCGCGCCGCCTGCATGGCGATCTGCATGGCGATCATCTTGCTGTCGGCGAATTCCGAGAACTCGCGGTTGGACGCCCGCATCAGCGCGATGGCGTAGCGCATGAAACTCGATCCCACGTCGGGGATCTCGCTCATCAGTTTAGCAAGGGTCTGCATATTTCGGACCTCCGTACATGAAATCGGGCCTCCGTCCGGCCGGGTGCCGGGCGGCCGACGCCGTGCGTGCGCGGGGCGCGGCGGAGCCGCAATGCCAGCTCCCGCTTGGCCCCGTTGACCGATGGTCGTGGCGTCCCAACAGCCGTTCTCCCCGTTTGGGCGCCCTAGGGCAGGGCCACGATGGCCTCGCCGGCGCCTTTGACCTCGCCGTCCTGGCTGGCCGCCGTGATCTCGACGCGGACCCGCTTCTCGCCGTCGGCCTCCATCTTCTCGGCGACCTTGCCCGTGCAGGTGATCTGGTCGCCGACCCGGGTGATGGCGGTGAAGCGGGTGGTGAAGCTGCGGATGGCCGACTGGGGAACCCATCCGGTCACCGATCGGCCCATGTACGCCATGATCAGCATGCCGTGGGCGATGACGTCCCCCAACCCCGCCTTCTTGGCGAAGTCGATGTCGATGTGGATGGGATTGTGGTCGCCCGACGCGCCCGCATAGAGGGCCAGGGTGCGGCGGGACACCGGGTCGCCGGTGAGCTGGATGGGCTCGTCGCCCACGTTGACCGAGTCGAATGTCACGTCAGCCATGGTTCCGTTCCTTCCCTCCTACCCTCTTAGTTGCGCACCACGATGACGCGTTGCAACTCCGCGACCAAAGTGCCGTTCTGGTTCGTGGCCGTCGTGTCCTCGGTGATGAACTCCAGCGCACCGCCCTTCTTGTCCGTGATGTCGGAGACCTTGGTCTCGAAGGTGATCTGATCGCCGGCGCAGATGGCCTCGTGGTAGGTGAAGGTCTGCGAGCCGTGCAGGATCTTGCCCACCGGCACGCCCATGGCCTCCAGATTGTCCCACAGGGAGTTGGTCTCCATCTCCAGGCAGAAGCCGAAGGTGGGCGGGGCCGGCAGCGAGCGGTATCCGGCCGCTTTGGCGGCCTCCTCGTCCGTATAGACGGGATCGGTCTCGCCGATCGCCTTGGCGAAGAACCGCAGACGTCCTTTCTCCACGTCGAAGGTCTCCGGCGGCGTCGTCCTGCCGATGTGCTTGCGGTCAATCATGGAAGTTTGCCCTCGCTTTCAGAGTCCCGCCGACTCCCGCGGCCGGCAGTGGCTGCGGCCGTCGCCCGGCCCTTCCGCAGGGCGCCGATCGCATCCCGTCCGAGGGGTGGGACGCGGCCGAAAACAGCGTACCCAACGGCCGCGTCGACGCGCCGCGGGCCCGTGACCCGCCGTCGATCGCCACCGCCTCGCGACGGTCTGCCGCCAGCAATCAGGGAGTCCGCCGGACGGCTTTTCTGCAATGCAGCATCGCCCTCAGGCGCAGAGAAGTCAAGAATGTTTCTACCTTACGGCAACCATACCGAGCCTGCAGCGGGCGTCGGGGCCGACGCCCATCGAGTCGTACCGGCACAGAGATTGTGCAGTGCAGCATAGTGGCGGCCAAATTCGGGCCGCCGATCGAACGCCTGTGCCGGGGACCTAACGCTGGACCCGGAAGATGTCGTACAAGGTGCGCTGATCGGGCACCCCGGTGATCGGAAGGTTCCGTTCCTGCTGGTACTTCTCCAGGGCGGCCTGGGTTTCGGGCCCGAACTCGCCATCGGCGGCACCCAGGTAATGGCCGGACTGGGCCAGCTTTCTTTGCACCCGGCGCAGCGAGTCCTTGTAGATGGCGGTCCGTTGGTCGCCGGTCCCGAGCAGGTGCATGGGCGAGGCATCGGTCAGCCGGGCCGGCATCAGGGCCCGAACCATCTCGTTGACGGCGACGGCGAACTTGGTCTCGGGATTGCGCCCGCAGTGGCCAGCGAGGAAGGCGAGAAGGGTATCGTCGCCTTCCCATGGCGCCACCTCGAAGGTTTCCTCCGAGAACCGGTTGATGCCGGTCAGATAGCCCAGCACCCAGCCGCCGAAGACGAAATACGCGTTGGACTGCTTCTCCCGCTCCTCGATGAACCTCTGGCACGAGGCGAGACCGAGTCCCTTCACCGCGTATTGGCCTTGGCTGTCCGCCGCCCGGGCGGTGGCTGCGGCCAGGCAGAGGCAGATCGCCAAGATCGCCGCACGGGTCATTTCGCCGTCCTCCTCTCGGTGATGGGCGTAACTGGGAAGCCCCGCCGGGACCGCCGCCTTGGCGGCCGCTGGTCCGGAGTGACCCCCCAACGCCGGTGTTTTAACGCGTGGCGGGCCGGCTGGCAAACGGCGCCGCACCGGAATGCGTCCGACCGGTGCGAACCTGCGGGGGAAATTCCGTAGGTCTGTCCAACCTCCGCGGTCCTGCCTAAGATGGCGGCGGCAACGCGGAGCACCTCATGGACCCGACCGACCTGGAAAGAGCCCACGACCGCCTGCTGCGGGAGATTGAGGCCGAAGCCCTCGACACCAGATCGTGGACCGGCCGCGCCCGCTTCTCCGATCGGGTCATGGAGGCCATGGCCAAGGTTCCCCGCCATGCCTTCGTGCTGCCCGAGGACACGCCCTACGCCTACGTCAACCGTCCCCAGTGCATCGGCTACGGACAGACCATCTCGCAACCCTACATCGTCGCCGTGATGACCGATCTGCTGGACCTGAAGCCCACCGACCGGGTCCTCGAGATCGGCGCCGGGTCCGGCTACCAGGCGGCGGTGCTGGCCGAGGTGGCGGGCAAGGTGTTCACCGTCGAGGTGGTGCCCGAACTCGCCGACGCCGCCCGCGAACGCCTGCGTCGCCTGGGCTACGGCTCCGTCTCGGTGCGCGACGGCGACGGCTACCAGGGGTGGCCGGAGAAGGCGCCCTTCGACGCCATCATCGTCACCGCCGCTCCGCGCCGCATCCCCGAGGCCCTGGTCGAGCAGCTCGGGCCGGGGGGTCGAATGGTGGTGCCGGTGGGCCGCGTCCACGAGACCCAGATGCTCTACCGCTGCGTCAGGCGCCCCGACGGAACCCTGGGCAAGGCCGGACTGCTGCCGGTCGCCTTCGTCCCCATGGTGCACAGGCAATAATGCCGGTGGTTACGCGGCCCGCGGGTCGTGGACGTGGCAGATGAGGCTGGCGTCGGCCGGCGCCAGCGCCTCGCCGCTGAGGCCGCACCGGTAGCCGTCGTCGCGGGTCTCCAGGAAGCGGCACGAGGGGCAGATGCCGAAGGTGCGGAAGTCGTTGCGCCGCTGCACCGTGCGCATGAACGCCATCAGGCCGTCGGCCAGGGTCTCGCGCGCCGCCTCGGGCAGGTCGCGGGCCGCCGCCTCCAGTTCCGTCAACGGGTCGGCGGCGACCAGCTCGCGGCCGGCTGCGGTCAGTTCCAGGGACGTGCTGCGGCGGTCCCGGGGGTTGGTCCGCCGAACGATCAGTCCCTTGCGCTCGAGGGTGATCAGGGTCTGGGACACGGTTCCGCGGGTCGAGCCGAGGAAGGCGGCCAGGGCGCCGGGGCTGCGCGAGAAGTCGTTGGCCCGGGCCAGGTAGCGCAACGCCTCCCATTGCGCCGGTTTGATGCCGTGGCTTTGTTGAAGGCTCCGTGTCAGGCGTCCGAGACGCTCCACCACGGCCGCGATGTGCCGTGCCGACAGCTCCCCCCTCTCGACCATGGATGACCTCTCCGCCCCCGAAAATCCCCACTTCCACTTTCGCGCGTGGGCCCCGGATTGTAAAGAGGCAAGCCCTTGCATTCGGCCCGGGGAACCGCGATTCTCGCCCCATGCAGATCGACACCTCGGCCGGACGCACGGGTCACCGCGTGGTCGCCGTTCTCGGGCCCACCAACACGGGCAAGACCCACCTCGCCATGGAGCGCATGCTGGGTCACGACAGCGGCATGATCGGCTTCCCCCTGCGCCTGCTGGCGCGCGAGAACTACGACCGCGCCGTGGCCGCCAAGGGCCGCCATCGGGTGGCCCTGATCACCGGCGAGGAGAAGATCATCCCCGCCGGCGCCCGCTACTTCCTGTGCACCGTCGAGTCGATGCCGTTGGCCCGGCGGGTTGCGTTCCTCGGCGTCGACGAGATCCAGATGTGCGCCGACACGGACCGTGGCCACGTCTTCACCGACCGGCTGCTGCACGCCCGCGGCGAGCGGGAGACCATGTTCATGGGCGCGGTCACCGTCCGCCCGCTGCTGCGCCGCCTGGTGCCCGAGGCGGAGTTCGTCTCGCGCCCGCGGTTCTCGACTCTCCGCTATGCCGGCGGGCGCAAGACGACGCGGCTGCCGCCGCGCACCGCCGTGGTCGCCTTCTCCGCGGGCGACGTCTACGCCATCGCCGAGCTGGTGCGCCGCCAGCGGGGCGGCGCGGCGGTGGTCCTGGGCGCCCTCAGCCCGCGCACCCGCAACGCCCAGGTGGCCATGTACCAAGCCGGCGAGGTGGGCACCCTGGTGGCCACGGACGCCATCGGCATGGGCCTCAACATGGACATCGACCACGTCGCCTTCGCCGCGACGCGGAAGTTCGACGGCCACGTGCTGCGCGACCTGGCGCCGCAGGAGCTGGCCCAGATCGCCGGCCGCGCCGGCCGCCACATGAACGACGGCACCTTCGGCACCACCGCCGACGCGGGACCGCTGACGGCCGACACCGTGGACCGCATCGAGGGCCACCGTTTCGACTCCCTGCGGTTCGTCTTCTGGCGCAACCGGGAGCTCGTCTTCACCTCCCTGGCGGCGCTGGTCGCCAGCCTCGCCCAGCCGCCCGACCGTGCCGGCCTGGTGCGGGTCCGCGACGCCGACGACGAACAAGCCCTGGCCGTCCTGTCCCAGGACCCCGACATCGCCCGCCTGGCCTCGTCCCTCGACCCGCTCCGGCTGCTGTGGGAGGTGTGCGGCATCCCCGATTTCGGCAAGACCATGACCGACGGCCACGCCCGCCTGCTGGCCCGCATCTACCGGCACCTGACGGGGCCCGACGGCCGCCTGCCCACCGACTGGGTGGCCGGCCACGTGGCCCGCATCGACCGCACCGACGGCGACATCGACACCCTGGCCCAGCGCATCGCCGGCATCCGCACCTGGACCTACGTGTCCTACCGGGGCGACTGGCTGGCCGATGCCGGCCACTGGCAGGAGCGCACCCGCGCCGTCGAGGACCGCCTGTCCGACGCCCTCCACGAACGGCTGACCCAACGGTTCGTGGACCGGCGCACGGCGCTGCTGGTCAACCGCATGCGCACCCGCCAAGGGCTGTCCGCGGCCGTGGCGGTGACCGGCGAGGTCCATGTGGAGGGCCATTTCGTCGGGCACCTGGAAGGCTTCCGCTTCCTTGCCGACCGGAGGGCGGCGTCCGACGCTCCCGGACGCGCCGTTGCCGCCGCCGCCGAGCGGGCCCTGGCCGGTGAAGTGGCGCACCGCCTGCGCCGCCTCGAAGGGGACGGCGACGACCACGTGGCCCTGGCCGCCGACGGCCGATTGACGTGGCGCGGCGAGGCGGTGGCCCGGCTCGCCGCCGGGCCCGACGCCTTGCGGCCGCGCATCGAGCCCCTGGACGACGGCCTGCTCACGGCCGACCAGCGCCGCCGCCTGGGCCGCCGCCTCGCCGCGTGGCTCGACGCCCACCTGGCCGCCCGCCTGGCGCCGCTGCGGGGGCTGGCGGCGGCCGACCTGTCGGGGGCGGCGCGGGGCGTCGCCTTCCAGGTGACCGAGGCCCTGGGCGCGCTGCCACGGCGCCTGGTGGCGGATCAGATCGCCGCCCTCGGCCGCGACGACCGCCGGCGGCTGCGCGACCTCGGCCTGCGCCTGGGCCGCGAGAGCGTGTTCCTCCCGGCCCTGCTGAAGCCGGCGGCGGCGGCCCTGTGCGGCGTGCTGTGGGCGGCGCACCGGGGGGTGACACCGCCGCCCATGCCACCGCCAGGCCGCACCACGGTGCCCGTCGCCGACCACATTCCGGCCGGGTTCTACCAGGCGGTCGGCTTCCGTCCGGCGGGGCGCCTGGCGGTGCGTATCGACATCCTGGAGCGCCTGGCGGCGCGGGCCTTCGCCCTGGCCCGCGGCGGATCGTTCTCGGTCGGGCCGGATCTGCTCAACCTGGCCGGCTGCGGGGCCGCCGAGATGGAGGAGATCCTGGCGGTCCTGGGCTACCGAAAGGACGGCGGCGACGATGCCGTGACCTTCCGGCCCGCCGGCCGGGGCCGCGCTGCGCCGGCCCGCCGCCGTCGCCGGCCCGCCGTCGACGACGAGTCCCCCTTCGCCAAGCTGCGGGAGCTGACGCCGGCGCCATGACCGATGCTCCCGCCCCCAGCCTGCGCATCGACAAGTGGCTGTGGCATGCCCGCCTGTTCAAAAGCCGCACCCTGGCCGCCCGCCTGTGCGCCGCCGGCCGGGTGCGGGTCAACGGCACCCTGGTCAAGAAGGCGCACGCGGCCGTGCGCGCCGGGGACGTGCTGACCTTTCCCAAGGGCCGCGACATCCGCGTGATCCGCGTGTTGGCCCTGGGCCAGCGGCGCGGGCCGGCGGTCGAGGCCCAGGGCCTTTACGAGGATCTGCAACCGCCGACACCGCGCACCGCCGCCGAGACCCCGCAGGGCCTCCCGGCGGCGCGATCCGGGCGCAGGACGTCCCACCAAGGCCGATCGCCGCGCCCTCGACCGGCTGAGGAACGAGGCATGATGCGGAAGCCCGCATTCGCCGCCGCCCTGGCTCTGGCCGTGCTGTTGCCGGCCACGGCGGGCGCCGCCTATGTCATCTACTTCCGCACCTACGGCGAGTGGTCGGTCATCTGCGCCCGCGACGAGCCCAGCGAGCGCCGCTCCTGCACCCTCAGCGCGCCGCCGCCGGCGCTCGCCGCCTCGCGCAGCGTCATCGCCGTCGGCGAGCCGGCCCCCGGTGCGTTCAGCGTCACCCTGCACGTGCTCGGCCTGATCGCGTCCGAGGATCCGGTCTATCTCCGCATCGACAGCCAGGCGCCGCACCAGGCCCGGGCGGACCGCATCGGCACCGTCACCTGGAGCGGTGCCGAGGCCGCCGCCATCATCCAGGAACTGCGGGCCGGCGGCCGCGCCGTCGTGCGCTCGTTCGGCGGGGATGGCCAGCCGCGGGACGAGATCCTGACCCTCGAGGGGTTCGCCGAGGCGCTCGAGTCGTACCGCGCCAAGCTGCGCCTCTACGGCATCACGACCGATCGCTGACCGCCGCCCGCGGTCGTCGCCGGAAGACGATCGAGAAGTTGTTGGCCGGCATGGGCACGACGTCCGCCAGGTCGAAGCCGACGGCGGCTGCCGCGGCGGCGACGTCGCCCATGTCGCGCACGCCCCAGGCGGGGTCGCGGCTGCGCAGGGACTCGTCGAACGCCGCATTGCTGGGGGCCGTATGGCGGCCGTCCCGCTTGAACGGGCCGTAGAGGACGAGGACGCCGCCGTCCGGCAGCAGCGCCGCGGCCCCCGCCACCAGCCCTTCGCACACGGCCCACGGCGCGATGTGGATGACGTTGATGCAGACCACGGCGTCGGCCCGCTCCACGGGCCATGTCGCGGCCGCCGCGTCCAACGTCAGCGGGGCCGCGATGTTGGATGCCGCCACCGACCGCGCCCAGGCGGCGATGGACGCCCGCATCTCGGCCTCCGGGTCGCTGGGTTGCCAGGTCAGGTGCGGCAGCCGGGGAGCGAAAAAGGCGGCGTGCTCGCCCGTGCCCGACCCTACCTCCAGGACGATCCCGGCCGGCGGCAGGACTCGGGCGAGGACGTCCAGAATGGGCTGCCGGTTGCGGGCCGTGGCCGCCGCGCGCAGGCGGCGGTCGGGGGCCGGCTCGAGGGTGTCGTTGGTGACGTCGCGGGCGCCGGGCATGGGTGCAATTTAGGGCGCCGGCACCGCCGCGCCAAGCCGTCCGTCACCGCATCGGAGGGCCGGGAACCCACAATTTCCGCGGGGTTGCCCCTGAAACGGGGGTGTGCTACCCAATGCCATGTTCAAGCGGATTCAGGCCCTGCTCCAGGGCGGCGCCGACGGTGCGGCGGCGGACCAGGAGCGGGGCGCCGACGAGTTGCATTTGGCCGCCGCCGCGCTGCTCGTTGAATCGGCCTCGATGGACGGGCACTTCGACGCCGCCGAGCGGGCGGTCATCGCCGGGCTGCTGCGCGACCGCTTTACCCTGTCCGCCGCCGAGGCCGAGGAGCTCATCGAGGCCGGCGCCGAGGCGGTCGGAAAGGCCGGCGAGCTCTATGGCTTCACCCGGGTGATCAAGGACCGTTTCGGGCCCGAGGACAAGGTGCGCATGATCGAGATGTTGTGGGAAGTGGCCTACGCCGACGGGCAGCTCCACGACTACGAGGCCGGTCTGGTGCGCAAGGTGGCGGGGCTGCTATACGTCCCCGACCGCGACAGCGGAGCCGCTCGCAAAAGGGTCCTCGCCCGACTGGCCGCGACGGCGGCCCAAGACTGACTGCCCGATCACGGAGACAACCATGACCTACGTCGTCATCGAAAACTGCATCAAATGCAAATACACGGACTGCGTCGAAGTGTGTCCGGTCGACTGCTTCTACGAAGGCGAGAACTTCCTGGTCATCCACCCCGATGAATGCATCGACTGCGGGGTGTGCGAGCCCGAGTGCCCGGCCGAGGCCATCGTTCCCGACACCGAGCCCGGACTCGATCAGTGGCTCGAGATCAATTCCAAGTACGCCTCGGAGTGGCCGAACATCACCCGCAAAATCGACGCCCCGCCCGATGCCGACGAGTGGAAGGGCATGCCCGACAAGGCCCAGCACCTGAGTCCCAATCCCGGCAAGGGAACCTAGGACCGGGGATCGCCGGGGAGACGGCCAGGGGCTATTCGGACGCGACCGCGCCAACGGTCGATCCACCCCCGATTGTCCGTTGGGGGGTGTTTTTTTGGCCGATTTCGTGTTATAAAGTCCTTTGCCGGCCGCTGAAGGGCCGGTTTTGGTTGTTACGGGAACGTTTCCAGGGTTGCTCCCCCCGGGTCAAACATCCCCCGACGGTCAGACTTGCTTCCCGTCCCTGATACCGGCACTCGGGTGTGCAGGGGTGAGAGAAGGAGTCACACCGCCCAACCTCCCGAAATGACGTCTGGAGAATAAAAAAACATGGCGGAAGAGCTTCAAATTCGACCCGGCGACTTCGTCGTCTACCCCACCCACGGCGTTGGCCGGGTGGTCGGCGTCGAGGAACAGACCATTGCCGGGCACGAGTTGCAGTTGTTCGTGATCTCGTTCGACCGCGACCGCATGACCCTGCGGGTCCCCACCGCCAAGGCGGGGGCGTCCGGGCTGCGCCGGTTGAGCACGCGCAAGGTCATGGACAGCGCCTTGACCACCCTGAAGGGCCGCGCCCGGGTCAAGCGGACCATGTGGAGCCGCCGCGCCCAGGAGTACGAGGCCAAGATCAATTCCGGCGACCCGGTGTCCATCGCCGAGGTCGTGCGCGACCTGCACCGCAACGTGGGCCAGCCCGACCAGTCCTTCAGCGAGCGCCAGATCTACGAGGCGGCGCTCGACCGCCTGGCCTGCGAGCTGGCTGCGGTGGAGAAGATCGACAAGGACCGCGCCGCCGAGAAGCTGGAAGAGATGCTGACCGCGGCGTGACCGCGGCGGCGTGGCGCCGGCGGCCGGCCGGCGCCCCCGGCGTTTTCCATTGGGGCTCCGTTATCCCACCAGGATCGTCTCCGGCGGACAGACCGGCGTCGATCGGGCGGCGCTAGACGTCGCCCTGGCGCGGGGCCTGGGCTGCGGCGGCTGGGTGCCGCGCGGGCGCCGGGCGGAGGACGGGCCGCTGCCCGCCCGCTACCCGGTCAAGGAGAGCGAAAGCGACGAGTACGTGGTGCGCACCCGCCTCAATGTGCGCGATTCCGACGCCACCCTGATCGTCACCCGTGGCGCGCCCACCGGGGGAACCGCGCTCACCATCCATTTCGCCCGCGAGCTGCGCCGCCCCTGGCTGGTGGTCGACCTGGATCGGGACAACGATCCGGAGCCGGCGCGCCGGTGGCTGGACGAGCATCGCGTGCGGGTCCTCAACGTCGCCGGCCCGCGGGAAAGCACCATCCCCGGCATCACCGCCGACGCCACCGACTACCTGACCACGCTGTTGGACGAGTGACCGAGGCGCCCGCGGTCAATCCGCCACCACCTTGACCCGGCGGCCGGGGGCCAGGGCCTGGCCGGGGGCGATGCCATTGAGGAGCTCGAACCACGCCCGGCGATGTGCCGGCACCGCCATGCGGGCGGCCAGGTCGGCCGGCGTCTCGCCGACCGCCTTGGCGACGACGCGGATGCGCAGCGGCTTGACGGCCGCCGCCTCGGCCAGGGACAGGCGGCGGATGCTGTAGGTGGTGCGCTGCATCTCGGCGGTCAACAGGCCGGTCACCGCCGGCGGGGTGACGAACAGCAGGCGATAGATGCGGTCCTCGGGATCGCGGACCACGACCAGGCGCAGGTCCATCCGCCCCTGTCGGGTGATCAGGTACGAACGTCCGGTGGCCGCCTCCATGTCGTTGACGCGAATCCTCTCCACGTCCTGGAGGGTCAACTTGCGGCCCCAGCGGGTCTTCAGATAGGCGACCAGCCCCAGGGTTTCCCCGGCCGCCCGGGCGTCCAGCCAGTCGAAGGCCATGGCGGAGCCCTCCGGTCCCTCGGCGGCGATGCCCCGGGCCAGGCGGGCGACCCCGAAGCCGGGCGGCACCTTGACGCGGATGCGCCGGTCCGGGTGGACGTAGTAGCGGCCGCGGCGGGTCCCCAGGGCCGGGTCGTCGCCGAACATGAGGCCGTCGATGCGCGCCAGGTAGGCGTCGCGGTCGGCCGCCGCGGGGGCCGCCGCGTCGTCGCCGGCGGCGGCGGCCTCGTCGGGGCCCCGGACCGTCGCGCCGTCGTCCGCCGCTTCGGCGTCGAGCCGGGCATAGGCGTCCATGCGGCTGGCCAAGGCCAGCAGCGCCAGCGGGTCGTGGCCGGCGGCGGAGAGCATGGCAGCGGCGCGCTGGTCACCGGTCTCCGCCGGCTGGTCAGCGGCCCCGGCGGCGTCGAGCACGCTCGGCGCCGCGTCCCCCTCCTGGTCGAGGGCGGCCAACACCCGCAGACCCAGGTTGTCGGGCGGCCCGACCTCGGCGACCGGGGCCGCGGCCAAGGCGCGGGCCAGGGCCGCGGCCACATCCCCGTCGCCAACGGCCAGGGCGAGCAGCCCGCGGGTGACGAACACCGAGCCGTCACCCAGGGCGAAGGCCTCGGCCCGGGCGTCGTTGAGCACGGCGAAGGTATAGCGGTCTGTCGTCCCGCCCGCCGCCGCCAGCAGCGCCTGTCCCAGGTCCGTCACGTAGTCGGCCAGGTCCGGGTCGTCGTAAAGACCGCCGTAGTCGTGCAGGACCGCGTCCCGCTGGTGTTGCGCCGCCGCCCCGTCGAACGCCTCCAGGGTCTCGCTCAGCGGGGCGATGAGGACGCTGTCCTTGGCCTCCTCCCACCACGCGCAGCCGGCGAGCCCCGGCAGCGACATCAGGGCGACGACGGCGAGGGCGATGCGGATCATGCCGGGGGACGTCCGCGCCGGGTCCCTACGAGGCATCGGGTCGGTCGGAGACCCCGGCCTCGGCGAAGGTGGCCATGCCGGCGTGGCAGGCCGCGGCGGCCCGCAACACGGGCACCGCCAGCACCGCGCCCGAGGCCTCGCCCAGGCGCATGGCGAGGTGCAGCAGAGGAGTCTTGTCGAGACGCTCGAGCAGCCGCGCGTGTCCGGGCTCGGCCGAGGTGTGGCCGACCTGGCAATGGTCGAGGGCCCCCGGCGCGAGGGCGGCCAGAGGGGCCGCCGCCGCCGTGCACACATACCCGTCCAGCAGCACCGGCACCCGGACCAGGCGCGCCCCGACCACGGCGCCGGCGATGGCCGCCAGCTCCCGGCCGCCGAACCGGCGCAGGACCTCCAGTCCGTCGGCGCCGTCGCCGTGGCGCCGCACCGCGCCCGCCACCACCTCGGTCTTGCGGGTCAACTCTTCGCCGGCGAGGCCGGTCCCCGGGCCCGTCCAGTCGGCGGCCGCACCGCCGTGGAGGGCGTGGCAGATGGCGGCGGCGGCGGTGGTGTTGCCGATGCCCATCTCGCCCAGGCACAGCACGTCGGCGTCGGCGTCCACCGCCGCAAGGCCGGCGTTGAAGGCGGCCACGCACTCGTCCTCGTCCATGGCCGGCGCTTCGGTGAAGTCGCGGGTCGGGCGCTCCAGGTCCATGGCCTGGACCCGCAGGTCCACCCCGAAGACGCTGCACAACTGATTGATCGCCGCGCCGCCGGCCTCGAAGTTGCCCACCATCTGGGCCGTGACCGCCGGCGGATAGGATGAGATGTTCTGCGCCGTCACCCCGTGGTTGCCGGCGAACACCACCGCCGTCGGCCGCTCCATGCGCGGCGGATGGCGGCCCTGCCAGGCGGCGAGCCAGGCGGCGACCGCTTCCAGGCGGCCCAGGGACCCGGGCGGTTTGGTCAGCAGGGGCTCGCGCTCCCAGGTGCGCAGCCAGGCCGTGCCGTCGGGCCCCGGCAGATCGGCGAGCAGGCCGCGTATATCGTCGAAGGTTTGGATGGGGGCGCGAGGGGTCACGGTGGCGCTCCGTGCACGAACCGGATTTTTCTTGTGACTCCCCTCTCCATATACCCGATAACCGGGCCGTCCGCAGAAAAATCCGGCGCGCTATGGCTGTTTTTCACAATCTGTCCACCAACCCCGGCGTGATCGGCGGCCTCGGCCGTGACCTCCACGGCGCGGCGGTCTTCCTCACCCGCATCCCGCTGCCGGCCGCCGGGGGCGGCGGGCTGGCCCGTGCCGCCTGGGCGTTTCCGGTGGTCGGCGCCGTGGTCGGCGGTGCGGGGGCCGGAGTCCTGATGGGCGCCGCGTGGCTGGGGCTGCCCCCGCTGGTCGGGGCCCTGGCGGCCATCGGCGCCATGGCCCTGCTCACAGGCGCCCTCCACGAGGACGGCCTGGCCGACACCGCCGACGGCCTGGGCGGCGGCCGGACCCGCGCCGACGTCCTGCGGATCATGCACGACAGCCACATCGGGGCGTTCGGGGTCTTGGCGCTGATCCTGAGCGTCGGGCTCCGCGCCGCGGCGCTGACCGGACTGCCCGACGCGAACAGCGCGGCGCTGGCCCTGATCGCCGCCGCCGTCGTTTCGCGGGCGGCCCTGCCGGCGCTGATGCGGGGCCTCCCGCCGGCCCGCACCGACGGGCTGGCGGCGACGGCGGGCCGTCCCGGCATCGTCTCGGTCACGGCGGCGGCGGCCTTGGCGGTGGTCGTGGCGGCGGTGACCCTGGCGCCGCCGGCCGCCGCGGCCCTGGCGGTGGCCGCCGTGCTCGGTGCCGCGGTTGTGGCCGTGCTGGCCTATCGGCGCATCGGCGGTCACACGGGCGACGTCCTCGGGGCGGCCCAGCAGGTGGCCGAGATGGCGGCCCTGATCGCCGTGGCGGCAGTCGCGTGACCGACGCCCCGGTCACCCGCTGGTGGTGGGTGCGTCACGCCCCCGTGCCCAACCCCGACGGCCGCATCTACGGCGCCCGCGACGTCCAGTGCGATACCTCGGATACGGCGGCGTTCACCGCCCTGGCGGCGACGCTGCCGGCCGGCGCGGTGTGGCTGACCAGCAATCTCAGCCGCACCCGGGAAACCGCCGCCGCCATCGCCGCCGCCGGCCTCTCGGGTCCCGAGCCGGTGGCCGAACCTGACCTGGACGAACAGGACTTCGGCCAATGGCAGGGCACCACCTGGGCCGAGTTCCACGCCGCCGCCGACCCGGTGCGGCAGGCCTTCTGGCGCGCCCCGGCGCGCACCGCCCCGCCCGGCGGCGAGAGCTTCGCCGACCTGATGGCGCGCGTCGGCCCGGCCGTCCATCGCCTCACCGAGGCCCATGCGGGCCGCGACATTGTCGCCGTCACCCACGGCGGCACCATCCGCGCCGCCCTCGCCCTCGCCCTGGGCCTGGACCCCGAGCACGCTCTGGCGGTGGTCGTCGATACCCTGTCCCTGACCCGCATCGACCACATGGCCGGCGGCTTCCTCCACGGTCGGGGCGAGGCCTGGCGGGTGGCCGGGGTCAACATGCCGTGCCGGTAGGGGCACGAGACCCGCGGAAGCACTCATCCAATTCACCGTCGCCGAAGATGTGTGCGACGAGGATACGTTTCGCACATGGATTTCCGCCAGACGGTCCGACCGACCGTCGGCCCGGCTATGTCACGGGGAGCGATCAATTCATCAATCGAAGTGCTGGGGAGCGTCCATCGCTTCATGCAGCACGCGGACCACGAAGACACCCGGCCGCTCGATCAGGTAATAGATCAGATGTCGGCCGTGGCTATGGCAACGGAGCCCCGCATGAAGATGATCGGCGTGGCGGCCCAGGCGCGGATTGTCGGCCAGGGTTTGAAGGCAGTCCCGTAGCGAGAGGAAATAGGCGTCGGCCCGGGCCTCACCGAATGTCCGGTGGGAATAGGCGTAGATCTCTTCCAGGTCCGCGTCGGCCTTGTTGGATAGGACATACTCAGCCATTCCGCGGCCGGGCCTTGGCGGCCGCCATGATGTCCTCGACCTTGCGACCACTTCGCCCACTGCTCAGGCCTTCTTCGATGGCTGCCCGCAATTCCTGTTGGCGCCGCTGGTCGTGGCGGATCAGGTCGCGGATGTAGTCGCTGGCGTTGGCGTACTGGCCGCCTCTCACCTGGGCGTCCACCCACTCGCGCATTGGGTCAGGCAGGGAAACGTTCATCGTCGCCATGGCACACCTCCGTTTCGGGCACGTGATCATGGCATATTTTGGCAAAGTTTGCCAAGAGCCTCCCGGACCCATTGATGGCGATAGGTTCTTGACGGGCGGCGCCTACGCGGCGCTTCGACCGACGAAGAACGCGTAGCCGTACCACTCCGGAAACCGCCGGCGCATCTCGATCTCGCGGCGGGTCGACTCGATGACGCCGAGGGCGTCGTCGTCCCCGGCGTAGGTCCGGTCGAGCGCCGGCAGCTTGGCGGCGAGCGGCCCGTAGTAGTGGTCCCACCACGCGGACCCGGGCAGCGTGAATTGGCCCAGCAGCGCGTACCCGCCGGCCCGGATGGTCGCCGAAACGCCTTCGATGTCGGTCATGGCCGGGTACTCGTCGGCGAAGAACGCGGCCACTTCGGCCGGCGGGTCGGGCCGCAACCACACCAGTTCGGTGAACGCGAAGAAGCCGCCGGGCCTGAGGAGCCGCTTCCAGGCCGCCAGGGCGTCGGTGACGCCCATGATATAGGCCGAGCCCTCGGCCCAGATCAGGTCGAAGCACCCGGCCGCGAACGGCAGCGCGGTCATGTCTCCGGCGACGGTCTTGATGCGGTCGGCGACGCCCGCGGCCGAGGCGCGGGCCCGCAACGCCTCCAGATATTCCGGGAACAGGTCGACGGCGGTGACGGGGCCGTCGAGGGCCTTGGCCAGGGCCACGGTCTGCATGCCGGGCCCGCAGCCGATATCCAGGACGTGTGGCCGCTCGGGCAGCCCGGCGCACAAGGACAACGCCTGCAGGGTGCTCGCGTCGCAGCCCGGTCCCTGCCTTGGCAGGCCGCGCTGGACGTCCAGGAAGACCTCGAAAAGGCGTTCATCCTCGGTCATGGGGGTTCGCTCCGCATCGGGACTCCCGGCCGCGCCCCGAAAGGCCGCGCCCGGATCGGGCTTCGCCGCGCAAAGATATCAGCTTGTATTGGGCCGACACGAGACCGACAGTCATAAGGTCGGCGGTGGGAAGACCGCGCATCCGAGGCTGGCCGGGACCGTCTTCATGCATGACGCGCCGCATCGCACGCACGCGGTCAAGGGGTCGTCCGACCGGGGTTTCGGACTGGTCCTGGCCGCCGTGTTCCTGATCATCGGGCTGTGGCCGCTGACCGGCGCGCTGCTCGATCCGGGCGCGTGGGCCGAGCCCGGCGCCTGGGCCGCGCCGCGGATCTGGTCCTTGGCCGTGGCCGGTGCGTTTCTCGGGGTGGCGCTGGCGGCGCCCAGAAGGCTGGCGCCATTGAACTGGCTCTGGATGGGACTCGGTGTGCTTCTCGGTCGGATCGTCAATCCGATCGTCATGGGAGTCGTGTTCTTCCTGGTCGTCACGCCGATCGCCCTGATCCGGCGGCTGATGGGTCGGGAGTCGCTCCTTCTGAGGTTCGATCCGAAGGTCGGGACCTATTGGGTGAACCGCACGCCGCCGGGGCCGCCGCCCGAGACCATGAAGCACCAGTTCTAGTGGTCCAAATCAGACAAATGGCACCCATACGATCGTGTTTCCCGCTTCCTCGGCAGGAGGGCGCGTGCAGGCGATGGCTGTCCATCGTCCAGCGCGTTCGACGCCCCGAGGAAGCGGGAAACACGACCCTGCGGGCTGCCTTCCGATCCCCCCGGCGGCGTTGCGCGGCGCTTGTGATGCTCCAGCATCACGGCGCGCCGCGCGCCTGGCCGGATGACCTCGGACGGCCGTCGTATGGGTGCCAT
>JANQFP010000111.1 GCA_028277795.1 Rhodospirillales bacterium | reverse complement strand
GGAACCTGCGTCGGGATGCTTCGACACGGCGCTGACGCGCCTGCTCAGCATGAGGTATGTTTCTGGAAAATAAAAGATTTCCTCATCCTGAGCAGCGGCGAAGCCGCGTGTCGAAGGATCGTCCGATGAGTCTCGGTTTTTCCATCCTGGTATTACAACGCAAAGGACGCTGAGGCACGCTGAGGAAAGGAAATGCGCCGCGAAGCGGCGCGGGAGTCCTCCTCAGCGTACCTCTGCGACCTCCGCGTTCAATTCCTTACGTCCCTGTCTTGCCCTGATCGACCGAGGGTTCTTCGTCGCCTGCCGCCTGTCGTTCGGCGGGGATGCGGCAGGTGACCGCGGTGCCGCGGCCGGTGGAGGACAGCTCGACGCAGCCGCCGTGCAGCGCCACGAACCGGTCCACCAGGGACAGCCCCAATCCGGTGCCGCCGGCGAAGGGATGGAACACCGTCGCCCGCTCGGACGCCGGTACGCCGGGGCCGCCGTCGGAG
Source organism: Rhodospirillales bacterium (assembly GCA_028277795.1). Classification (GTDB taxonomy): domain Bacteria; phylum Pseudomonadota; class Alphaproteobacteria; order Rhodospirillales; family JANQFP01; genus JANQFP01. Next base: position 7,957 of record JANQFP010000111.1, on the reverse strand, counting down.
ACGGTGATCACCACGTCGTCGTCGTCGCGCGCCGCCGCCAAGCGCACGGTGCCGCCGGCCGGTGTGGCGCCGATGGCGTTGCTCAAGAGGGTGAACACCACCTGCCGGATGCGGCGCTGGTCGATGACCGCCCACCCCATGTCGGAGGGGCAGTCGAACGCGATGGCCAGTTGGCGCTGCCGCGCCCGCTCGCGGACCAAAGTGAGGACTCCGGCCAGCATGGGGTGCAGGTCCACCGTGTCCAGCTCCAGGGTCATCAGTCCGGCCTCGATGGTGGCCAGGTCCAGGATGTCGTCGACCACGGCGGTGAGGGCCTGCGCGCTGTCGAGGATGTCGCGGCTGTATTCCTTCTGGCGCGGGTTGAGGGGCCCGAAGTACTCGTCCGCCAGCACCTGGGCGAAGCCGATGATGCTGGTCAGCGGCGTCCGGATTTCGTGGGAGACGTTGGCGATGAACTCGGACTTGAGGCGGTCGGCCTCGTGCAGGGCGCCGGCGCGCTCGCGCAGGGCGCGCTCGACGCGGACGCTGTCGGTGACGTCCCGATAGCTGATCAGCACGGCGCCGTCGGGCAGCGGCACGTTGGCGAAGTCCACCACCCGGCCGTCCGCCCGCGCGAGGCGGCCGGCCGCCGGCTTCCGTCCCAGCAGGCTGGCCAGGATCTGCGCCTTGTGGGCGGGCCAGTCCTCGACCCCGGCGAGCAGCGGCCGCATGCGCTCGACGAAATCGGACACGTGCAGGTCCGACGCCGGGTCGTCCGCGCCGAGGCCCCACAGGGCGGAGACCATGGGGTTGCTGAGGCGGAGCCGGCCGTCGCTGCCGAACACCGCGATGCCCTCGTGCAGGTTGTCCAGGGTCTCGCGGGCGACGGCGTCCAGAGCCCGGTAGGACCGCTCCAGCTCCAGGCGGTCGGAGACGTCGTCGTAGACGCACACCAGGCCGCCGGCCGGATGGGGGCTGACGACGCTGCGCACGGCGCTGCCGTCGGGCAGATGGAGGACCGAATCCGTGGTGCCGGAGAGGGTTTCGAACTGCGCCAACTGCTCGTCGCGGAAGGCGCGGAAGTCGGCGAACTCGGGGAGCCGGCGGCGCTCCCGCAGGGCGTCCAGGACCTCGCCGTAGGTGGGGTGTCCGGCCAGCCACGCCCCATCCAGATCCCACAGGGCGGCGAAGGGCGGATTGGCCGCGGCGAGCCGGGCGTCTGCGCCATAGACGGCGACGGCCACGGGCAAGGCGTCCAGCACCTGGCAGAGGGGGTCGGGCGCCGGGCCCCCGTCGTCGGTCGCCCGCCCGCGGGGCGACGACCGGTCGATGGCGATGCCCGCCGTGCCGGGCCAGCCGGGAACGGGGGTCTCGGCCATCTCCAGCAGGCGCGATCGGTCATCGCCGGCGGCCAGCCGGTTCTCGGACACGGCCCGGCCGCGGGCCAGGGCGCGCTCGGCGAGGTCGCGGGCCGGGTCGCCGTCCAGCTCCCGGTCGAAGGCGCGGTTGGTGAAGGCGATGTCCAGGTCGCCGTCGCGCAGCCACAGGGGCAGCGGCAGGGCGTCGAGAAGGGCGCGGAAGCGGTCTTCCAGGTGGTCGTCATCGGCCCGCTCGCCGTCCGCCGGGCCCGGCGCCACCGCGCGCATCCACACCAGGTCGGCGAGGGCCCGGCCGTCGGCCGCCTCGGCCCGCATGCCCGCGGCCCGGATGGTCCGTGCGCCGTCGGCCAGCGGCAGGTCCAGGTCGAAGGCGGCGCCGGAGCGGCGCAGGGCGTCAACGGCACCGTCCAGGGCGGACGCTGCGGTGCCGCCGAAGCAGGCGCGGACGTCGGCGAAGGTGGCCGCCGTCCCGGCGCCGAGACCGAGCAGCACCGCCAGCCGCCGCGAGCACCGCTCACGACCGGTGGCGCAGTCCCACAGGAACAGGCCGTCAGGCGAGGTGGCCAGCACCTCCTCGGCCGTCTCCACGGCCGCCCGCAGGTCCCGGTTGCCGCGCTCCAACGTCTTGGTCCGCCGCCACAGAAAGCCGGCCGCCACCGCCGCCGCCACCAGGGCCGCCGCCGCCAGCAGCTCCGTCATCGTCCGGTCCCCATGGCGCCGCCGCGCTTGGGCCAACAGAATTGCCACATGGGGCCCATCCTGTCAGGCCGTGGCGCGAATCACAAACCGCCAATCGGAGGCGGAGAAGTCCTCCGCCCGCCCCCGGACGGGTGATGGGCTAATACCGGTAGTAGTCCGGCTTGTAGGGGCCGCCGACGGGGACGCCGATGTAGTCGGCCTGCTCCCGGCTGAGCTTGCTCAGGTTGGCGCCCAGCTTGGCCAGGTGCAGGGACGCCACCTTTTCGTCCAGGTGCTTGGGCAGCACGTAGACCTTCTTCTCGTAGCCGTCGGGGTTGGTCCACAGCTCCATCTGCGCCAGTACCTGGTTGGTGAAGGAGGCGCTCATGACGAAACTGGGGTGGCCGGTGGCGCAGCCCAGGTTCACCAGCCGTCCCTCGGCGAGCAGGATCAGGCGTCGGCCGTCGGGCAGCTCGATCTCGTCCACCTGGGGCTTGACGTTGTGCCATTTGTAATTGCGCAGGCCCGCCACCTGGATCTCCGAATCGAAGTGCCCGATGTTGCAGACGATGGCCCGGTCCTTCATCTGGCGCATGTGGTCGACGGTGATCACGTCCACGTTGCCAGTGGCGGTGACGAAGATGTCGCCCACCGGCGCGGCGTCCTCCATGGTCACCACCTCGTAGCCTTCCATGGCCGCCTGCAGGGCGCAGATGGGGTCGATCTCGGTGATCACCACCCGGGCGCCCTGGTTACGAAGGCTGGCCGCCGAGCCCTTGCCCACGTCGCCGTAGCCGGCCACCACCGCCAGCTTGCCGGCGACCATGACGTCGGTGGCCCGCTTGATGCCGTCGACCAGGCTCTCGCGGCAGCCGTAGAGGTTGTCGAACTTGGACTTGGTCACCGAGTCGTTGACGTTGATGGCGGGGAACAGCAGGGTTCCGGCCTTCTCCATGTCGTACAGGCGATGCACGCCGGTGGTGGTCTCCTCGGTGACGCCGCGCACGGCGGCGGCCATCTCGGCGTACCAGCCCGGCCGCTCCTTGAGGCGCCGGCCGATGGCGGCGTACAGCACCTCCTCCTCCTCGTTCTGCGGATTGCCCAGCACCGATGCGTCGGTCTCGGCGCGTTTGCCCAGGTGCACGAGCAGGGTGGCGTCGCCGCCGTCGTCGAGGATCATGTTGGGCGCGCCGCCGTCGCCCCACTCGAAGATGCGATGGGTGTACTCCCAGTACTCCTCCAGGGACTCGCCCTTGTAGGCGAAAACCGGCGTGCCGCCGTCGGCGATGGCGGCGGCGGCGTGGTCCTGGGTGGAGAAGATGTTGCACGACGCCCAGCGCACGTCGGCGCCCAGCGCCGTCAGGGTCTCGATGAGCACCGCCGTCTGGATGGTCATGTGCAACGAGCCGGCGACCCGCGCCCCGGCCAGGGGCTGGGCGGCCCCGTACTCCTCGCGCACCGCCATCAGGCCCGGCATCTCGGTCTCGGCGATGGCGATCTCCTTGCGGCCCCAATCGGCCAGGCTGATGTCGGCGACCTTGTAGTCGGCGGCGGCGCTCATGCTGTCGGCTCCCAGTCGGGGGTGGTCCATTGGCCGAGGGTCTTAGCAAGGGTCCCCGGCGGCGGCAAGGGGAATGGCGGCGCGGGCCCGGTCACAGGCCCGACTTGAGGTCGAGGGCGTTGAAGTCGTCGAGCAGGGCGGCGATGCGCGCCGGGTCGATCTGGTCCATGATCACCCGGGTCCGCCGGTTGGCGGCGGCCAGGTCCAAATGCCGGATGCGGCGCTTGACCCGGGGGATGTTGGCCGGGGTCATGGACAGGTCACGCAGGCCGAGGCCGAGCAGCAGGGCGGTGTAGCGGGGATCGCCGGCCATCTCGCCGCAGATGCCGATGGGGATGCGGGCCCGCAGTCCCGCCGCGGCTGAGAACTGGATCATGCGCAGCACCGCCGGATGGAGGGGGTCGTAGAGGTCCGCCACCTGCTTGTCGCTGCGGTCGATGGCCAGGGTGTACATGGTCAGGTCGTTGGACCCGATGGAGAAGAAGTCGCTGGCCTGGGCCAGGGCGTCGGCGGCCAGGGCGGCGCCGGGAACCTCGATGGTGACGCCGACGGGCGGCAGCGGATCGGCCACCGTCAGGCCGCGGCTGCGCAGGCGCCGGGCCGCCCGGTGCATGGCCTTGCGCACCCGCTGCACCTCGGACACCCCGATGACCATGGGCAGCATGATGCGGATCGGCCCGTGGGCGCCGGCCCGCAGGATGGCGCGCAACTGGGTATCGAACATGTCGGGCGTGGACAGCGACATGCGGATGCCGCGCAGGCCGAGGCCGCTGGCGGCGGAATTGCCGTACTCGCCGAACAGGGCGGCGGTTGCCTTGTCGCCGCCCAGGTCCAGGGTGCGGATGGTCGCCGGCTTGCCGCCCATGGCCTCCACCATTTGGCGCAGGGCTTGGTACTGCTCGTCCTCGCTGGGCACGTCGCGCCGGTTCATGAAGATGAATTCGCTGCGAAGGAGCCCGATGCCGGCGGCGCCCACCTGGTTGACCAGCTCCATCTCGATGGGCAGTTCCACGTTGGCTTGGAGGATCACCTCCTCGCCGTCGCGGGTCACCGCCGGCTGCCGGCGCAGGGCCTTGAGGCGCCTGGCGTCGCGCTTGCGCTCGGCGCGGCGGTGCTTGAAGGCGGCGACGGTCTCGGGGGTGGGATTGACCACCACCTCGCCGGTGTCGCCGTCGACCACGATGTCGTCGCCGGAGCGGATGGAGGCCAGCAGGGACGGCACCCCGAGCACGGTCGGGATGCCCAGCGCGCGGGCCATGATGGCGGTATGGCCCTGGGCGCCGCCGAGCACGGCCACGATGGCGCACACCCGGCGCCGGTCGAGGCGCGCCGTCTCGGCGGGGGTCATCTCCTCGGCGGCGACGACGCAACCGCGGGGCAGCACCGAGAGGGGCTTGGCCGGGGTCTTGGTGAGGTTGCGCATGACCCGGTTGCCGACCTCGCGGATGTCCACCATGCGGGCCGCCACGTAGGGGTCGTTCATGGCGGTGAAGGCTTCGCCGATCTCGGTGATGGTCGCCTGCAACGCCGCCTCGGCGTTGATGCGCTGCTCGCTGATGCGCCGGTCGGCGTCGCGCACCAGCCGCGAATCCTTGAGCATGTGGAAATAGGCGTCGAGCAGGAAGCCGAGCTCCTCGCCGGCTGCCCCGGGCTTGGCGTTGGCCCGGCTGCGCAAGCGGCCGATCTGGCGCCGCGACCGGGTGACCGCGTCCTTGAGGCGCTCGCGCTCGGTGGCCACCCGGTTGGCGGTGATGCGGTATTCCGGCACCTCCACCGTCCCCCGCTCGCGGATGTGGATCATGCCGATGCCGACGCCCGACGAGACGCCGAGGCCCTTGAGCACCTTCTCCGACTTAGGCCGTCGTTCCATCCCAGGGTCCCTGCAAGTCCGGCCTTGTTGGTGTGCCGGCCGGTTGGTTCGCGGCGGTCAGTCCTCCTCGAACTTGTCCTCGACGATGGCGCACAGCACTTCGACCGCCTCGCGGGCTTCGCGGCCCACCGCCTGGATCTCGATGTTGGTGCCGGGCCCCGCGGCCAGCATCATCAATCCCATGATAGACCGCCCGGAGACCGTCTGGCCGCCCTTGCTGACCGTGACATTGGCGTCGAAGCCGTTGGCCAGACGCACGAACTTGCCGGCCGCTCGCGCATGGAGACCGCGCTGGTTGCGAATGGTCGCCGAGCAGCGGTAGGTGGTCTCCTCGCTGGGCCGGGCTTCGGTCATGAGCCGTCCTGCGCCAGCAGTTGCGACGCGATGTTGATGTACTTGCGCCCGGCCTCCTGGGCGCTGACCGAGGCGTCGGCCAGGGTTTCGGTCAGGCGCACGCTGGCCAGCTTGATGAGCATGGGCAGGTTGACCCCGGCGATGACCTCCACGTTGGCCTTGTCCATGATGGAAATGGCCAGGTTGGAGGGCGTGCCGCCGAACATGTCGGTAAGCAGCACGACGCCGTTCCCCTCTTCGGCGCGGGCGACGCTTTCCAGAATCTGGGCGCGCCGCTGCTCCATGTTGTCGTCGGGGCCGATGCAGATGGCCGTGATGTTGTATTGCGGACCGACCACGTGCTCCAGCGCGGCGATCAGTTCCTCGGCCAGCCGGCCGTGGGTCACCAGCACAATTCCGATCATTGTTGGTCTTGAACCCCGATTGGCGTGTTGAGTCGCGTGTCCAGTGCGTCCGAACGCGTTCGGCCGGACTCCACCACGGATTGCGCCATGTCTTCAAGGGCTTGCGTGGGCGCCGTCGGGCAAAGACCCGGACCGGGTCTGCCCCGCGGTGGGGCGGTGGCTGCCAAGCCTTTGAAAACGTTCGTCTTCATCCGATCCGCCGTCGGCGTCGGGTGGGGCCGGCGGGGCGCGGAAAAACCCGCCGCAGCCGGGATCGGGACGCCCTCATCCGCCCGCCTGGGGAGTGTCTCGATGCAGAAGCTGCGTGCGTTGGCCCTTGGTGGTGAGCCACGCGGTCAGCTTCTCGGCGACGAACACCGAGCGGTGGCGGCCGCCGGTGCAGCCCACGGCGATGGTGAGGTAGCTCTTCCCCTCGGCCGCGTAGCGCGGCAGCAAAGGGTCCAGCAGCGCGGTGAGGTTCCGGAAGAAGGCATCGAACCCGGGGTCCGCGGCCACGTACTCGGCGACCGCGGGATCGCGGCCGGTGAGGGGCCTGAGGTCCTGGTCGTAGTGGGGATTGGCCAGGAAGCGGACGTCGAACACCAGGTCGGCGTCCCGCGGCAGCCCGCGCGGGAACGAGAACGAGGTGACGAACACCAAAAGGCCGGGCTCGGAACCGAGGCCGAAATGCCCCTGCAGCACGGTCTTCAGGTGCCCCTGCGTCATCCCCGTGGTGTCCAGCACCACGTCGGCGCGGCTGCGCAGGTCGCGCAGGTGCCTCCGTTCGAGGGCGATGCCGTCGCGCACCGGCCGGTCCTGGGCCAGGGGATGACGGTGGCGGGTTTCGGCGAAGCGGCGGCGCAGCTCCTCGTCGTCGCAGTCGAGGAACAGGGTGCGGACCGTCACGTCGCCCTCGGCGGCCAGCAGGTCCAGCTCCTCGAGCAGGGGCTGAACGGCGAAGTCGCGGGTGCGGATGTCGACGCCGATGGCGATCGGGCGGCGCACACCCCGGTCGGCACGGCCGCGCGGGTTCGCCTGCACCAGGCTGTCGAGCAGCGAGATGGGCACGTTGTCCACCGCCTCGTAGCCCAGGTCCTCCAGGGCCTTGAGGGCCGACGTCTTGCCCGCGCCGGAGATGCCGCTGACCAAAAGCAGCCGTGCCCCGGCCGCCGTGCCGCGGTCCGGGTCGTCCTCCGCCGGCGCTGCGGCGGACAGGGAGGCGGTTTTCTCGCTCATCCGGGAGTCACTATATCGCCGCTGGCCAGACGGACCGCAAGCCGAACCTTGGCCGGCGCCGAGGCCTCGAAGGGGGCGATGTCGAAACGCGGCACCGTGACGCCCAGGAACTCGCAGACGTCGGGTTCGGGCAGGCGCTCGACACCCTCCGGGTCCACCAGGTCGAAGACCACGCACAGGGGGGCGGCGACCGCGCCGTCCAGGCGCAGGATGCCGATGCCCCGCGCCTCCACCAGGCCGTCGATGACGGGCGGCGCCGAGGCCACCAGCCGGCCGTTTTCCAGGGCGATGTCGGTGCGGTCGTCGGCGACAAGACGGGCGCCGCCGTCCATCAGCCTGAGCGCCAGGTCCGACTTGCCGCTGCCCGGCGGGCCGCGCAGCAGCACCCCGCGGCCGTCGACGGCGACGCAACTGGCATGGACCTGAAGGGTATCCCCGTCTCCCATCACGGCTCCCCCGCTCACGCCGCCGGCAGGCGGACGGTGAACCGGGCGCCCCCCTCCGGCCGGTTTTCCGC
>JANQFP010000103.1 GCA_028277795.1 Rhodospirillales bacterium | reverse complement strand
TTCCCCTTCGTTCGACATGACCACCTCCCCAACTGCGATGGTCCCGTCGAATCAGCAAACCGTTAATTTTCCCTATCCGCTGTTCACTCGATTGCCCTGCCTGAACACCGCTTCGGAAGTGCCGGAACGCCTGGACGTATGATAGGGTCCACGGCTCGGCATCGTCTCCACCCGACAGGAGGATCCGCGACCGTGAGTGCCCCGCACCCTGGCGCCGACGCGCCCTTCGACACATCCCGCGCGCAGGCCTTCGAGGAGCGCCTGCTGTCGGCCTACAACGACGCCGCCCTCACCCTGATGACGTCCATCGGCCATCGCACCGGCCTGTTCGATGCCATGGACAAGGCGCCGCCCCTGTCCAGCGCCGGCCTCGCCGAGCGGGCCGGGCTCAACGAGCGCTACGTGCGCGAGTGGCTGGGCGCCATGGTGGCGGCCGGGGTGGTCGACATCGACGGCGCCGCCGGCACCTACCGGCTGCCGGCCGAGCACGCGGCCTCGCTCACCCGTTCGGCGCCGGCGAACCTGGCCGTGTTCGCCCAGCACATCCCGGGACTCGGGGCCGTCGAGGACGATGTGGTGCGGTGCTTTTTCGAAGGCGGCGGCGTTCCCTACGAGCGGTTCACCCGGTTTCACGAGGTGATGGCCGAAGACAGCGGCCAGACCATCCTGCCGGCGCTCATCGATCACATCCTGACGTTGATTCCGGGCCTCCCGCAACGGCTGGAGGCGGGAATCCGCGTGCTCGACGTGGGGTGCGGGCGGGGCCGTGCGCTGATGCTGATGGCGGAGGCCTTCCCTAACAGCCGGTTCGTCGGCTACGACCTGTCCGAAGACGCCATCGCCTGGGCCCGCGGCGAGGCGCGGGCGTGCGGCCTCGGCAACGTCGTTTTCGAGGCCCGCGACCTGAGCGATTTCGATCGCACCGCCGAGGCCGGCGCCTTCGACTTCGTCGCCACCTTCGACGCCGTCCACGACCAGGCCCAGCCCCTCAACGTGCTCAAGGGCATCCGGCGCGCCCTGGCGCCTGGTGGGGTGTATCTGGCCCAGGACATCAAGGGCTCAAGCCACCATCACGGCGACCGTGACCACGCCCTCGGCACCTTCCTCTACACCGTCTCGTGCATGCACTGCATGACAGTGTCTTTGGCCCAGGGCGGCGAGGGCCTGGGGGCCATGTGGGGGCGCGAAACGGCGGAACGCTATTTCGGCGAGGCGGGATTCACCGCGGTCGAGGTCCACGAACTCGACCACGACCCCCAGAACTACTACTACGTCTGCACCCCGTAACCGCCGACGGCGTCTACCGGCAGGATACCGGTCCCAGGACCCGAAGCGCCTTGTGGAAGGCTTGGCGGTTTCACGATGACTGGTTTTCGTCTCCGAGCAGCCGGACGATGTCGCGGGCTCCGTGCAGCACACGCTCAATCCGGATTTGGTCCGCCAGGATCCGGTAGAACACGAGGTAGTTCCCGTGCACGACCATCCGAATGCCCGGGGCAACGTCATCGCGACGGGGCCCCGCTTCCGGTGCCTGGGCGATGTTGTCGCAGCGTTGGCGGATTTCGCGGACGAAGGTCACCGCGTGGGCCGGGTTTCTAAGGGCGATGTAGTCGCCTATCTCTTCAAGGTCGGTTTCCGCGATCGGCGATAAGACGACCTTCATTCGGTATCGCCGCCCTCGGAAAGGCGGCGGTACTTCTCTTCAAGTCGGTCCAGGACCGCGTCGGCGGGCTTCCCGGGGCCGCTGCCCATTCCCTCGCGGATCAGGTGTCGCAGGTCGTCGAGGGTCAGGGCCGGGGGCCGTTCCCGGTCCTCGAGCAGGCGGAGTCCCGCGCGAACCACTTCGCTGGCGTTGTTGAAGCGCCCGGACTTGACCTGGGAATCGATGAAACGTTCGAAATGGTCGCCCAATGCGTAGCTTCGGGGCATCGTCCTCTCGCCTCGGCAATCGGTCATGCTCGAACGATATGATATCAAGTATTAACAGTTATCACAATCGGCGTCATGAGTTCGCGCTGGACTCGGGTGCGAGGTCCATCGAGGCCAGTGCCGCACGGTGCACCTGGCCTCATCCTTCGGCGCGCTCGGAACAGGAAACAAGGAACGCGGCAGGAACCGCGTTCCGCTCAGATCGGGAAAGGGCCCCGCCTACTCGGCGGCCAGGGACTGGTGCGGCCAGGGGTAGCGGCCGGGGGCCTCGGACATGGAAGCGTCGAGGGGAAGCAGGTCCGGCTCCGGTTCCCATTCGGTGGGCGCGACCGCCATGGGCGGGGCCGCCTTGCCGGGCAGGCGCTTGAACAGCCGCTCGTCCAGCAGCGCCGAGACCGCGAAGGTCAGCACCCGGTGGCCGTTCTCGGGCACGATATGGAGATGGGGCGGCAGGTCGGGGAGGTCGAGCAGGCGGCGGACCACCCACACCGTGGGCACCGCGTCCTGCCGCAGGAACCTGTCGCCGGGTTCGATGGACATCTGTTTTCTCGCCATGGCCGGATCCTTTCCGTTGCCGTCGGCGAGACCGTAGGCGTCAAAACGTTAAGCAAAGGCAAACGCGCGCCGGCCCCCTCGGCCGGCGCGCTTAGTCCTTGAAATCCGGCTATTTGGACAGCCGCAGCTCGGACAGGTGGTTGGCCACCTCGCGGAACACCTGGGCCAAAGTGGCCGAATCGGGGGCGTAGTGGTAGTAGGGCGATTCGGGCCCGCTGGCCACCTCCTGCAGCAGTGCCTGCAGGGCGCCGCCCGAATTGGCGAACTGGATGACGTAGAGGATCACCCCGTCCGCCTTGATGTTGTCGGCGATCTCCCGCAGGCGGTCGTCCATCTCGGGCCGGCCGCCGCCGCCGATCCCGAAGGTGGTCTTGTAGCCGTCGCCGGAGCCGGCGTAGTTCTCGCCGTCGGTGAGCAGCACGATGGCCCGCTGCAGCTCGTAATCGGGGTCGGCCACGGCCTCGGTGAACGGGGCCTCGGGCAACAGCACCCGCCAGGCCCAGCCCACGCCCTGGGTGATGTTGGTGGTGCCCGTCGGGCTGGTCAGCTCGTCGATGGCGTCGATGATGGTCTGCTTGGTGTTCTGCAGCGGCGTGATGCCGTGGTCCAGGCAGCGCCGGCAGCTGGAGTTGCTGACGCCGATGGACAGGTCCCAATCGTCATGCCAGGTGCTGCAGATGCCGTCGTTGGCCGGCTCCCCCTCGGGGCCGATGGGCTGCCAGGCGACCCAGTCGGCGCCCGGCGGCGGGCTGGTGCCGAGCAGGGTGTCGGCGTCGGTGGTCGGGTCCGCGTCGTCGATGAACCGCGAATAGACGCAGCCCTGCCAGTCGCCGGGCGGCGTCTCCAGCAGCGGCACCGGCGAGTTGTTGGGGAAATAGACCACCGTCTGCGGGTCGGGCGGCGGCGGAACGAAGGGGTTGGGTGACGGCGACTCCGGATTGACGAAGGCCGGCATCGCCTGGGTGGTGGTCAGGGTCTCGTCGAAGGGCACGCCGTTGAGGGTCACGTTGACCTTGCCGTTCCACGGCACCAGGCCGATGTTGAGCAGCTCCTTGGTCTCGTCACTGCCGAACAGGATGTCGACCAGCTCGGTGGCGGCGTCGCGGGCGGCGGCGATGCGGGTGCCGCCGCCGGGCGCGCCGGACGACATGGACCCGGACATGTCGATGGCCAGGACCACGTCCAGCGCCTGCATCTGACGGGTCACCTCGGTTTCGGCGGCGACGGTGACCTCGTCGATGCCGAACAGCCGCATGAAGGTGGTGGGCACGGCGGCGCTGGCGGTCAGGGTGATGGTCTCGTCGTCCTCGTCGACGGTGATGTCGGGCCCGCTGACCGTGGCGCCCAGGTAGCCGGGCGGGAAGTTGGCGTCGAAGAACATGCGCACGTCGTCGTCGCGGGTGCTGAGGAAGAAGCTCCAGCCGCCGGCCAGGCCGGCCGCGTCGAGGGACGACGACAGGCGCGACTTGACCAGGAAGGCGCGCGCCGTGTCGGTGCCGATGCCGATGAATCCGATCAGGGGGACGGTGGCCAGGGCCAGGAACACGGCGGCGGCGCCACCGCGGTCGACGGCCAGGCGCCGGGCGGCGCGCAACGCGGCGCCGGCGAGCCGGGACAGGGCGGAACGGGAACCATGCATGGGACGAGCCGTATCCAATAATGAAGACGTGTGCAGGCGCTATTATAATATAAAGTCGAATAGAGAGAATAAAAATAGTTGTGTGTAAATAATAACCTAAACACGTACAAACAAAAATAATTTTACTTCGAATTTTATATATGCCGTTTCACAGGCAACCATTTGCCGGTCCGCTGCTGCAGGGGTGTCTCGGCGCCGGCGTCCGTCGCCCCTGGCGCCCGCGCGTGATTTATGAAAATTTTATACGAAAAAATATAAATTCAGGTATTCACAAACAATAAAAAGAAAGATCAATTTGTATGCAAATTAATGCTCGTATGATTGTAAATAAATATTTTGACTTGTTTTGGATCTCAGGCCTATTGTCTTGGCACGATAGTTACGTGTGGTTCCCTCACAGGAGGTTACGATGCCTTTCAGCGCTCTGAGCAAGTTCTTCAAGGACGAGTCCGGCGCCACCGCCATCGAGTACGGCCTGATCGCCGCCTTGGTGTCGGTCGCCGCCATCGCCGCCCTCACCGGTATGGGCGAGTCGCTGACCACGATGTTCGAGACCGTGGACACCGAGCTGACCAGCGCCGTCACCCCGTAACGCGGCGCGAAGCCCCTTCCTTTTGCGTCCTTCGCGAGGACGACCCCTCCAACCCTTCGGGTCGGTCGCCCCCGGATGGCGGTCCCAAGGACCGTCAGCCCGGCCCGAAGGGGGAGGGGGGAAGGGACCCCAAGCCAGCCCGCAACCCCGACCCCGATCGGAGTCCGTCGATCCCATGTAACGCCCACGGCCACCCCGACGCGCCCCAGACCCCAAGGCCGCCATGGTTGACCCCGTTTTCATCGATCGATTCGTTATTGCCCTCGTCCTCGGCCTGATCGCCGTGGCCGCGGCCACCGACGTGGCCGAGTACCGCATTCCCAACCGCGTCAGCGCCGCCATCGCCGCCCTCTATCCGGTCCACGTGCTGTGCGTGGGCGGCACCGACTGGCCGTGGGCGCTGGCCGTGGCCGCCACCGTCCTGATGGGCGGGTTCGTGCTGCACCTGGCCCGCGCCATCGGTGGCGGCGACGTCAAGCTGCTCGCCGCCGTCGCCCTGTGGGCGGGACCGGCCGGCGTCATCGAGTTCCTGCTCGCCACCGCCGTCGCCGGCGGCGTCATGGCGGCCGTCATGGCGACCCCGCTGCGCTTCTTGGTGGCCCTGGCCAGCGAGGCCGCCGGCGGTGCCGGCGTCCGCGACGCCGTCCTCGGCGCCAAGCTGCCCTACGGCGTGGCCATCGCCGCCGGTGCCATGGTGGCGCTGGCGCGGGCCGCCGGTGTGTCCTAGGGGAGCCGCGCCATGGTCCGCCGACTGTTGCTGATCCTCCTCGCCCTGAGCGCGGCCGGATTCACCGCCTTCTTCGCCCGCAGCTGGGTGTCGGCCGAGCGCGCGGCGCTGCTGGCCTCGGTGCCCGAGCAGACCGCGCAGACGGCGGCCGTCATGGTCCTGGTGGCCAAGGAGACCCTGGCCGCCGGCACCTTCGTGCGGCCCCAGCATCTGCGCTGGCAGCCGTGGCCCGAAGAGGGCGTGGCCGAGGGCTACGCGGTCAAGGGCGCGCGCCGCATCAAGGACTTCGAGGGCGCCGTGGTGCGCGCCTCGGTCAACGCCGGCGAGCCCCTCACCGAGCAGCGGGTGGTCCATCCCGGCGACCGCGGCTTCCTGGCCGCGGTGCTGGAGCCCGGCATGCGCGCCGTCTCGGTGCCGGTCAACGCCACCTCGGGCATCTCCGGGTTCGTCTTCCCCGGCGATTGGGTGGACGTCATCCTCACCGTCCGCCTGACGGTGAAAAGCGAGGACGGCAAGGACAGCCAGACCCGCTACTTCAGCGAGACCCTGCTGCAGGACGTCCGGGTGCTGGCCATCGACCAGACGGTGGAGAACGCCGAAGGCCAGGCCCAGGTGGCCAAGACGGCGACCCTCGAGGTGACGCCCAAGCAGGCCGAGAAGATCAGCCTGGGCCTGGAGATGGGCGACCTGTCCCTGAGCCTGCGCAGCCTCGCCCGCGAGACTGCCGGTGCCGCCAATGGCGAGATGGTGAACGGCGCCGAGGGCCCCAGCTTCACCATGGACACCGACATCTACTATCCCAGCGGCCTGGTCGGCGGCGGCGTGCCCAAGGCCCACGTCAACGTGCTGCGCGGCGACAAGGCCGAGCAGTCGGCCTTCTGAGGGTGACGCCCATGTGTGCCCGCTTCGCCCGTCGTTTGATTGCCGGCCTGGTGTTGCTGGCCCTGGTGCTGCCGGCGCCGCCGGTGGCGGCCGCCTCGGTGGAGGTGGTGCCGGCCAGCGGCCCGACCCTGGACGTGGAGATCAACAAGGGACGCCTGCTGCGCCTCGACCGGGCCGCCGCCACGGTGTTCGTCGCCGACCCCGAGGTGGCCGACATCCAGGTCAAGTCGCCGAGCCTCATCTACCTGATGGGCAAGGCCCCCGGCGAGACCACGCTCTATGCGGTCGATGCCTCCGAGCGGGTGCTGGCCAGCATCGACGTCTCGGTTTCCCACAACCTGAGCCGCCTGCGCCGCGCGTTCCGCGACCTCCATCCCGATGCCCAGGTGACGGTGACCAGCATCGACGGGGCGGTGGTCCTGGACGGCATCGTGGAGACCGCCTCGGTGGCCGAGGACCTGCGCCGCCTGGCGGCCCGCTTCGCCGGCGACGACGAGAACGCGGTGATCAGCCGCCTCGGCATCCACGGTCCCAACCAGGTCAACCTGCGGGTACGGGTCACCGAGGTGTCGCGCACGGTGGACAAGCAGCTCGGCTTCAACTGGAACATCATGGGCAGCGTGGCCGGCTTCTCCATCGGCCTGGCCACCGCCAACCCGTTCGCCGCCGGAGTCACCCAGCACACCCTGTCGCCGTCCCGCAGCATCCAGGGCTGGGACATCAACGCGGTGATCGACGCCCTGGAGGAGGAGGGCCTGGTCACGGTGCTGGCCGAGCCCAATCTCACCGCCATGTCCGGCGAGACGGCCAGCTTCCTGGCCGGCGGCGAGTTTCCCATCCTGGTCCCCGATTCCAACGGCCGGGTGACCATCGAGTTCAAGAAGTTCGGCGTCTCGCTGGCCTTCACACCGACCCTGATCGGCGGCTCGCGGGTGGGCCTGCACGTGCGCCCCGAGGTGAGCCAGCTCTCCAACGCCAACGCCGTCACCCTCAACAACTTCGTGGTGCCGTCCCTGACCACCCGCCGGGCCGAGACCACGGTGGAGCTGGGCAGCGGCCAGAGCTTCGCCATCGCCGGCCTGCTGCAGAACAACGTCACCCACGACATCTCCAAGTTCCCCGGCCTGGGCGACATCCCGGTGCTGGGCGGCCTGTTCCGCTCCGACCGCTTCCAGCGCGACGAGAGCGAGCTGGTCATCATCGTCACGCCCTACGTGGTGCAGCCGGCGCCGCGGCCGGTGCTGGCGGCGCCCACCGACGGCTTCGTGCCGCCCCACGACCTGGAACGCCTGGTCACCGGCGGCACCCACCGCCGCAACCCGACCACCGGCAAGCCGTCCGTCGTCGACGGGCGCGGCCGGGCGGCCCTCGGGGCGGCCGGGTTCCAACTGGATTGACACGGGAGGGACCGATGACCCCTTGGCGACACGCCCGACACGCCCTCGGCCTGGCCGTCCTGACAACCGTGGTCGGCTGCACCTCCGGCGGCTCGACCGACCGCATCGCCGGCGGCGGGTTCCTGGCCGCCCTCAACCCCGGCCTCCTCCCCATCGAGGACTTCTCCGAGGTGCGGGAGCGGCGGCAGCCCCGTGCCGTCCCGGTCGAGGCCGCCCACCAGGTGATGTTCACCGCCGACTCCGCGGACCTGGCTCCGGCCGACGCGACGCGGCTGGACGCCTTCCTCGACCGCGCCGGCCTCGGCCGCGGCGACAAGGTCATGGTGGTGGCCGGCCGGGCCCGCGGTGACGGGCTGGCAGAGCGGCGCCGCGAGGCGGTGGCCGCCCACCTGGCCGGCCGCGACATCGTCGTCGGTGCGGTGCGCGGCGCGCCCGTCCGCGCGGCGCCGTCGCCGGGCTCGGTGGCGGTGGTGGTGCGCCGCCACGTGGTCCAGCTTCCGGCCTGCCCCGACTGGACCGGGCGGCCGGGCCGCACCTTCAACAACACGCCCTCCAGCAACTGGGGCTGCGCCACCGCCATCAACTTCGGGATCATGGTCGCCGACCCCGCCGACCTGGTCGAAGGGCGCGAGCCCGGACCCATGGACGGCACCTACGGGACCCTTGGCATCCAGCGCTACCACAAGGGCGAGACCAAGCCCCTCGAGCCCGAGGACGTGGGCGTCACCCAGAGCCAGCAGAAGAGCGGGAGCACCCACTAGCCATGTCGTCGCCCGCCGCCCTTCCCGCCATTGAGCCCTCGGCCGGCCGCGCCCCGTTCATGGGCTTCGCCACCGACGAGGTCACCCGCGCCCTGCTCGACAAGGTCGCCGGCGAGCACGGCTGGGGCGGCGCCGTGCGCGAGGGCGGCGTCGCCGAGGCCGCCTCGACGCTGGCCGGCCTGGCCACCCCGTCGCTGCTGGTCATCGACCTCACCGACGCCGACGATCCCCTGGCCGACATGGCGGCCCTGGCCGAGGTCTGCGACGCCGGCACCCGGGTGGTGGCCTTGGGCACGGTCAACGACGTGGGGCTGTTCCGCGACCTCATGGCCAGCGGTGTCCAGGACTACCTGCTCAAGCCCGTGTCCGCCGAATCCCTGGCCGCCGCCATGGCCCGTCCCGTCGCGCCGACGGCGGTCGAGGACACCGGCGGCGAGGGGACCGGCGTGGGCAAGGTGATCGCCGTGGTCGGCGCCCGCGGCGGCGCCGGTGCCAGCACCGTGGCCGTCAACACCGCCTGGCTGATGGCCCACGAGCAGGGCCTGCGGGTGGCCCTGGTCGACCTGGACCTGTATTTCGGCACCGCCGCCCTGGCCCTCGACCTGGAGCCGGGCTGCGGCTTCCGCGAGGCCCTGGAGAACCCCGACCGCATCGACGGCCTGTTCATCGAGCGGGCCATGGTGCGCGCCGCCGACCGCCTGTTCGTGCTCGGCGCCGAGGAGGACCTGGGCAACCGGTTCTCCTTCGATCCGGCGGCCCTCGACCGGCTGCTGGAGACCCTGCGCGCCGATTTCGATTGCGTGGTCGTCGACCTGCCGCGCTTCGCCGCCCGCAGCCAGGCCGCCCTCCTGGCGCCGCCGGCCGCCGTGGTCGTGGTGTCGGACCCGTCCCTGGCCGGCATGCGCGACACCGCCCGCCTGGTGGCCGTGGTCAAGGCGACGGCGCCCGAGGCCGCGGTCAAGGTGCTCCTCAACCGGGTCGGCGCCGCCAAGGTGGGCGAGCTGACCAAGGACGATTTCGAGCGCGGCGCCGAGCTGAGCGTCGATGCCGTCATCCCGTGGGATGTCAAGGCGGCGGCCGCCAGCGCCGGCGTCGGCAAGGCCATGGCCGAGGTGGCCGCACGCGCCAAGCCGGTGGCGGTGTTGCGGGATCTCGGCGGCACCCTGGCCGGCAGCAAGGCGCAGGAGGCGGCACCGCCCCTGTGGTCGCGCCTGCTCAAGAAACGGAGCGGATGATGTTCGGACGCCGTCAGGGAAGCCCCGTCGTGCCGCTGCGCCCCGTCGCCGCGCCGGAGCCCGCGTCGCCCGTCGCCGAGACGGCGGACAAGGCGCGCCCGGAGGCCGGCCGGCGCCTGTCCGAGGACGGCCGGACCAACTTGCCGCGCCGCGAGCTGGCCGACATCGCCGCCGACGCCGTCGATCGCACCGCGGCCGAGCAGGGGATCGTCCTCGACGACCACGAGCGGCGGGACGCGGTCACCGGCGTGGTCAACGGGCTGCTGGACGACGGCGTCGCCCAGGTGACGGCCGAGGCGGAGCCGGCGCCCGTGTCGGCGGCCGCCCGCGACACCGTCGAGGAGGCGAAGCAGCGGGTCCAGCCCATCCTCATGCAGCGCATCGACGTCACCAAGGCGACGGCCCTGCCGCGGGCCGAGCTGGCCGCCCAGGTGGCCGACATCGTCGCCGAGATCCTCGGCGAGGAGAAGATGCACATCAACCAGCTCGAGCAGCGGGACCTGGTGACCACCCTGCTCAACGACATGCTGGGCCTGGGTCCCCTGGAGCCCCTGCTGGCCGACGACAAGGTCACCGACATCATGGTCAACGGCCCCAAGCAGGTCTACGTGGAGCGCGGCGGCAAGCTGGCGCTGTCCGAGGTCACCTTCCGCGACGACGCCCACGTGATGAACATCGCCGGCCGCATCGTCAGCCGGGTCGGCCGGCGGGTCGACGAATCCACCCCCCTGGTGGACGCCCGCCTGGAGGACGGCTCGCGGGTCAACATCATCATCCCGCCGCTGGCCATCGACGGGCCGTCCATCTCCATCCGTAAGTTCGCCAAGCAGAAGATCACCCTCGATATCATGGAGCGCCAGCAGAACCTGTCGCCCCAGATGGCGACGGTGCTCAAGATCGCCTCGCGGTCGCGCCTCAACATCCTCATCTCGGGCGGCACCGGGTCGGGCAAGACCACGCTGCTCAACGCGCTGTCGCGCATGATCGACCCCGGCGAGCGCATCGTCACCATCGAGGACGCGGCCGAGCTGCAGCTCCAACAGCCCCACGTGGTGCGCCTGGAGACCCGGCCGCCCAACCTGGAGGGCCGCGGCGAGATCACCCAGCGGGAGCTGGTCAAGAACACGCTCCGCATGCGCCCCGACCGCATCATCCTGGGTGAGATCCGCGCCGGCGAGGCGCTGGACATGCTGCAGGCCATGAACACCGGCCACGACGGCTCCATGTGCACCATCCACGCCAACCGCCCCCGCGAGGCCCTGACCCGGCTCGAGAACATGGTCGCCATGGCCGGGGTCAAGCTGCCCAACGAGGCGGTGCGGGCGCAGATCGCGGGTGCCGTCAACATGATCGTCCAGATCTCGCGCATGCGCGACGGTGTGCGCCGCGTCACCCAGATCACCGAGGTGGTGGGCATGGAGGGCGAGGTGGTCACCACCCAGGACCTGTTCACCTTCCAGTACGAAGGCGAGGCCCGGGACGGTCGCCTGTCGGGGACCTTCCAGGGGTCGGGCCTGAGGCCCCACTTCACCCAGCGCGCCGCCTACTACGGCCTCGACCGGGCGCTCATGGAGGCGGTGTCCGAGGCTCCGGCGGCAGGAGGGCGGTCATGAGCGGCGCCATCGTCATCGTCTTCGTCGGCGTGCTGGTGGCGGTGGGCAGCCTGGCGTGGGCCGTGGCCGGTGCCCTGTCGGGGCCGCGCCAGCGCCTGCAGAAGCGGGCCGACGGGGTGCGCCGGCGGCGCCACGGCGACAGCCGTCCGGGCGCGGCCGCGGCGGTGACCAGCGTAAAACGGGTCGAGGCCAAGAGCCGTCTCGCCGTGGCCGACCGCCTGGCCAAACGCCTGCTGCCGCGCCAGTCGGTGCTGCAGGCGCGCCTGGCCCGCACCGGGCGCAACATCCCGGTGGGCACCTACTTGCTGGCCAACCTGGGCCTGGCGGCCGGCGCCTTCGCCGCCGCGATGGTGTTCGAGCTGCCGATGGCGTTGGCGGCCCTGGGCGCCGTGGTCGTCGGGGTGGGCATCCCGCACTGGGTGATCGGCCGCATGGCGGCGCGCCGCCTGCGCAAGTTCACGCTCCAGTTCCCCGAGGCCATCGACCTCATCGTCCGCGGGCTCAAGTCCGGACTGCCGGCCACCGAATCCATCGCCGCCGTGGGGCGCGAGATGACCGATCCGGTGGGCGGCGAGTTCCGCCGCATCAGCGACAGCGTCACCTTCGGCCAGGAGCTCGACGACGCCCTGTGGGAGGCCGCGACCCGCCTGGGGACGCCCGAGTTCAAGTTCTTCGTCATCAGCCTGGTGGTGCAGCGGGAGACCGGCGGCAACCTGGGCGAGACCCTGGCCAACCTGTCGGACATCCTGCGCCGGCGCCGGCAGATGGAGCTCAAGGTGCGCGCCATGTCGTCGGAGGGCCGGGCCAGCGCCAACGTGCTCGGCGCCCTGCCGATCATCATGTTCGGGCTCTTGTACCTGCTGAACCCCGAGTACCAGGGCATGCTGCTGTGGGATCCCCGCGGCCGCATGCTTCTGGGCAGCGCCGCCATGACCATGGGCATGGGCATGTTGGTCATGCGCAAGATGGTGCGGTTCGAGATATGAGCATCCTCGCCTTCCTCAAGTACATTTTCGTCGACAAGCTGCTGCACGCGCTCTACGGCGGCCTGGGCGTCGAGAACTTCATCACCCTGATGGCCGGCATCGCCGCCTTCGTCAGCGTCTACGCGGTGTGGCACGGGGCGGTGGCCAAGAACCCTCTGGGATCGCGGGCCCGCAACCTGCGCCGCCACCGCGAGCGCCTGCGGGCCGGCCTGCTGGCGCCGACCCGGAGCCGCCATCGGCAGCGCCGCGTGGACGCCCTCAGCCTGATGCGCCGGGCCACCCATCGCCTCAATCTGGTGCGCAGCAACCAGGCCCAGCGCATGACCGGACGCCTGGCCCAGGCCGGCTGGCGCAGCAAGGACGCCCTGGTTGTGTTCCTGTTCATGAAGGTGGCGCTGCCGTTCGCCTTCGGGGCGGCGGCGGCGGCCGGGCTCTACGGCAGCGGGCTGGACATGCCGCCCATGGTCAAGCTGCTGGTGGCCATGGTGTTCGTCGTCCTCGGCGCCTACGCCCCGGAGATCTTCGTCCGCAACGCCATCCAGAAGCGGCGCAAGGCCCTGCAGAAGGGCCTGCCCGACGCCCTCGACCTGCTGGTCATCTGCGCCGAGGCGGGCCTGGCCATCGACGCCGCCCTGACCCGGGTGGCCCGCGAGATGGAGCGCTCGTCGCCCGAGGTGGCGGACGAGTTCGGCCTCACGGCGGTGGAGCTGGGCATGCTGCCCCAGCGGCGCCAGGCTCTGGACAACCTGGACCGGCGCACCGACATGCCGTCGGTCCGCGGGGTGGTCAACACGCTGGTGCAGACCGAGCGCTACGGCACGCCGCTGGCCCAGGCGCTGCGGGTGCTGTCCAGCGAGTACCGGGACGAGCGCATGCTCAAGGCCGAGGAGAAAGCGGCCAAGCTGCCGGCCACGCTGACCATCCCGCTGGTGGTGTTCATCCTGCCCACCCTGTTCGTGGTGCTGCTCAGTCCGGCCGTGCTCCAGGCCCTGGACAGCTTCGCGTCCATGTGACGGCGGCAGGCCATGCGGTTGGGGTGCCGGGCCGTGGTTTGGGGTCCGACGGCCCGGCGGCGCCGGGGGACGGTCATCCGCCGTCCCCCGGCGTTCTTCTTCGGCCCTGCCGGTGTCTGGCGCATGCGTGCGCCGGGCCAGGAAGCGAAGAAATATGCATGTAAATTAAAAGTAAATTATTTTTTCGACATAAAGTGTTATCAGTAATAGACTCTGGATGCCAATGACATGTTGCCCGCCCATATTATGGAGGCACGAAAATGAAACGAAAGTACAAGGCGGTTTTTGCTTCAATATTTTGTGCCTCCTTGGTCGTGGTGGTGGAGGGTTGCACGCCGGTGACCATGGCCACCGTCGCCGCCACCAACGGCCTCAGCTACATGACCAGTGGCAAGGGCATCACCGATCACGCCCTGTCCGGCGCACTCGACGAGGACTGCAATCTGTTGCGGATTCTCGGCGGCCGCGAGGTCTGCATTCCTGTCGACGGCGACGGCCAGCCGGACGCCGTGATGGTCGCCGAGGAAGAAACCGGAGCGCCCGAGGCGTTCCTCACCGCGGCCGGCGACGAGACCCAGTACCGTCCCGAGGACGACCCCGTTTGGCGCTACATGATGGCTCGGGTGCGCGGCACGCCGGACCTGCCGTCGACGATCGACGTGGCGGCCACGGAGTCCTTCGCCCTGGCGGTGGACTGAGACCCCGTTGAGAAGGGAGTCACGGCGCCGCCGCCGCTGCGCCACCGCCGAATACGGCGGCGGCACGGTCGGTGGCCGACAGGGCGCGCAGCGACCGGTAGTAGTCCACCGCCGCCCGGACGTCGGCCTCGCCGAGGGCCGTGCGGGCCACCTCCGCCGCCTTGTCCATGTCGCCGGCCAGGCCGTAGACCAGGGACAGGGTCTTGCGGTGGAACACGGTGGCGGCCGGATCGGCCACAACCTCGCCGAGCACCCGCGCCGCCTCCTCGTGCTCGCCGGCCAGGGCCAGGGAGAGGGCCAGGTTGTTGCGCATGGCGAGGGCGTCGGGGGCCACCTCGAGGCCGTCGATGTAGCTCTGCTGGGCCCCCTCGTGATCGCCGGTGAGGTCGCGGGCGACGCCGAGGGCGTTGTAGGACCGGTAGTCCTCCGGTGCCAGCTCGATGGCGGCGCGGAACTGCCCGGCCGCCGGCTGCGGGCGGCCCATGGCCAGCAGCAGCTTGCCGTAGGCGAGCCGCACCTCGGCATCGTCGGGGGCGCGGGCCACGGCCATGCCGTAGGCCTCCGCGGCCTCGACTCTGGAGCCCATGGCCGCCGCCGTCCGGGCCACCGCCACCAGCGGCGCCGGCTGGTCCGGGGCCAGGGCATGGGCGCGGCGGAACAGGGTGAGCGCGCTGGCCAGATCGCCGCCCTCCCGGGTCGACCGGCCGACACGCATCAGTTGCGCCACCTGGCGGGTCTCGGTCTCGGCCGCGACGTCTTCGGCGGTCGGCGGGTCGGTGGCGCAGGCGGCCAGGATCGCGGCACCGCCGAGCAGGGACAGCAGACGCCTCGCGGGCATGGCTGGCGGGTCCTCCGTCACCGTCGCGACGGCGTCACTTTGGCATGGCCCATCGGCGCCGCGCCAGGGAAAACCGCGGCGCCGGCGCGCCTTGCCGTGATCGGGCAAAATCCCTATAAGGGATTGGTTCACAGGGGATTCGGGCGGTGAAGAAGGAATATCTGGAGCTCACGAGGCTGATCGAGCGCCTGCACCGGCGCTTCCTGGACGTGCTCCGGGCCGAGCTCAACCGCATGGGCATCAAGGACATCAACGGCGTCCAGGCCCTGCTGCTGGCCAACATCGGCGAGGAGGAGATCGTCATCCGCGACCTGGTGGAGCGGGGCTACTACCAGGGCTCCAACGTCTCCTACAACATCAAGAAGCTGGCCGAGATGGGCTACCTGGAGCACGAGCGCTCGACCCACGACCGGCGCTCGGTGCGCATCAAGCTGACCGACAAGGCGCTCGACGTGGTGCAGAAGATCCGCGACTTGGAGACCCGCAACGCCGAGCAGCTCGCCGATCACGGCATCAGCCCCGACGACGCGGAATCGGTGTGCCAGGCCCTGCGCCGCCTGGAGCGCACCTGGACCGACTACATCCACTACGGCAACATGTAGCCTGCGGGACCGGAGTCCGCCGTCGCCCTACTGGCGCTCGTAGACCAGCTCCATCATGCGGAACATCCGCCCGTCGGGCCCGGGCTTGAAGAACACGTCCACCTCCCGGTCGTCCCCCTCCATGCGGCTTTCGATGCGCAGGGGGATGAGCCCGCCGGCCATGGGGTCGGGGGCCTGGCCCTCGAAGATCCACAGGCCCCTGGGCTTGTCCCAGCGGCCCTTCATCACCGTGACCCCGGTCATCATGTTGTCCATCCAGGTGCTCCAGTACTGGCCGGTGACGTTGTCGTAGCCCGTATGGGCGACGCCGGCGAACGGCTGACCCTGCCAGTTGCCGGTGAAGTCCTCCCGCAGCACCCGTCCGTCGAACATCATGGTCCGCACGGCGGTGCCCGTGTTCACCTCGGGCGGCGCGCCGGGCGCCATCCAGGTGGTGGTGCGGACCGACCAGGTGCCGACCATGTCCGCCATCTCGGCATGCTGCTGCCCCGGCGTCATGGACGCTTGCCACTTGGCCATCATCGCCTTCTCCTGGGCGCTCATGGCCTTGCCGCCGTGCTCCATGGCCGCGGCGGGCAGGCCGCCGGCCAGCCCGACCAGCACCACGCCGATCACCAATAGCCTCCAAGCCGTCTTCATGCCGCTCTCCATTCGTGAGACGTGTCGCCGGGACGCTAATCCCTCCGACCCACCAGGGCAATGGGGATCGGCCGGGGATGATTGGTGGTCGCCGACAAGCGCGACGCGGGCTATGGTGTGACCAGTTTTTTGACCAAAAGAGGGCACCATGGTCACGGTCAGTCTGGCCCAGGCGAAGGCGCGCCTGAGCGAACTCCTGGACAAGGTGCAAGCCGGCGAGGAGGTGATGATCACCCGCCATGGCCGCCCGGTGGCGCATATGGTCCCGGCGGCGCGTCCGAAAAGGCCGCTGCGGCTCCAGGACCTTGCCGAATTCCGCGCCAGCATGCCGCAGTTGCGGCGGCCGAGCGCCGAGCTCCTGCGCGAGGCGCGAGACGAAGCGCTTTAGCCGATACGGCGGATGATCTACTTCGATACCAGCTTCCTGGTGCCGCTGATTCTGCCCGAGGAGACCAGTGACGAGGTCGCACGGTTCTTCGATGGCCTGCCGGCCGACGAACCGGCCATCAGCCATTGGACGCGAGCAGCGCCGAGGCGATCTACAGCCTCGACAAGATCCTGGTCCGGGCCGGGATCGCGCTCGGACTGCCGGCGAGCGGCGGGATCTGCGGCGTCGCGGGACAGGGGCCCTGAGGGGCACGGCGGTCCACGGCGCCATCGTCCTCCGGCCTGACCAACGACGTAGCCGACAAGGATATTGCGGTCGGCGGGACCGGCGCCCTATGTTCGGCGAAGTTTACAGGGGGGCCCTGACGTGTTCTTGACACTGCGACATGCGGCGCCGGATCGGCGCGCCGCGGTTTCCGCCCACCCGCGGGAGCGCGCGGCATGATCCAGACCACCAAACTCTCCGAACCCACTTTGGCCGCCCTCGGGGGCGACGCACCGGGGCGCGTGATCAAGCGCTACCTGCTGGCGGTCCGGCCCAAGTTCTTCGCCGCCTCCCTGGCGCCCATCATCATCGGCAGCGGGTGGGGGGTCCGCGAAAGCGGCACTCTGGACGGCACCGCCTTCGCCCTGGCCACGGGCTCTGTGCTGTGCCTGCATGCGGCGGCCAACGTGCTCAACGACGTGTTCGACGACATCAGCGGCAACGACCGCCTCAACGACGCCCGCATCCACCCCTACACCGGCGGCTCCCGGTTCATCCAGAACGGCATCCTGGACACCGGGCAGATGGCCCGGTGGGGCAGCGTGCTGCTGGTGGCGGCGGCGGTCCTCGGCATCGGCCTGGTGGCCCTCAAGGGCTTCGGCGTCATCGCCTTCGGAATCGCCGGACTGGTGCTCGGCATCTTCTATTCGGCACCGCCGCTGCGCTTCAGCGCCCATGGCTTCGGCGAGCTGTCGGTGGCCCTGGCCTTCGGCGTGCTGCCGGTGCTCGGCACCACGTGGCTGCAGACGGACACCCTTTCGGCCAGCGCCCTGCTGATCTCGGTGCCGGTCACCCTGTGGGTCACCGCCATCCTGCTGATCAACGAGGTGCCGGACGCCGTCGCCGACGGCGCGGTCGGGCGCCGCACCCTGGTGGTCCGCCTGGGCCGGGCGGGGACCCGCCGGCTGTACACGGCGCTGCACGGGGTGGCGGCCCTGGGCGTGGTGGCGGTGGTGGCGGCGGGGCTGCTGCCCGCGTGGTCGCTGGTGCTGCCCGCCATCCTTTTCCTGGTCGCCGCCCGCGCCGGCGAGGCCATCGCCCGGGACGACGACGACCGCCTGCGCAAGGCCATCGAGCTCACCCTGGCCATCCACGGCATCGGCAGCCTGTGGCTGGCCGGCTGGGTGTGGGCCGCGGCCTTGATCTAGCCGCCGTGACATCCCGCCGCTGAAGGTCAAAGGCCTTCGAGGAACCGGATGGTGTCTTCGTAGACGGTGTCGTGGCCGCGGAAGGGGCGGGCGAAGGACAGGATGATCCCGATGTGCGCGGTGTCGGCATACTCGCGCATGATGGCCCGTCCTTCGGCCCGGCGGATGCGCGCCGCCAACTCGTGGGAATTCCGGGGCAGGACCGTGGTGTCCTCGGCGCCGTGGAGGAGCAGGGCCGGCACGTCCTCGCCGCCGACGAAGGTGATCGGCTTCGCCTGCTCCACGTCGGACACGCCTTCGAAGATGGGCCGGGTGGTGCGGTAGGCGAGGGGGTCGAAGGCGTAAGGACCGGCAATGCCGACCATCCCGCGGACCGACGCCGCCGGCACCCCGGCATCGGCGAGATAGCGTTCGTCGTAGGCGAGCAGGGCGGCGGTGTGGGCGCCCGCCGAGTGTCCCATCAGGACGATCCGGTCGGGGTCGCCGCCGAAATCGCGGGCGTGGTCGCGGACCCATCGCACGGCCCGGGCGCCGTCCTCGACGAAGGTGGGGAAGCGCACGTCCGGGTACAGGCGGTAATCGGGCACGGCGACGGCGAACCCCCTGGCGGCCAGGGCCTCGGCCATGAATCGATAGGTCCCGCGGCTGCCGCTGCGCCAGCTCCCGCCGTAGAAATAGACGACCACCGGCGCCAGGTCGGGAGCGTCCTCGGGGACGTACAGGTCCAACACCTGCCGGTCCTCGACCCCGTAGGCCAGGTTGACGTGAGCCACGTAGCCCTCGTCCGGCACGAAGGCGTTGATCAGGGTCGCCGGCGAGCAGGCGCCCAGCAGGACGACGGCGCCCAGGACCGACAGGCGCCGGCCGACGCCCCTCGGACGAAGGTCGATCCATCGTTCGCTGCGTGAGCGACCAAGGGATTTCATTGGTGCGACTGGCCTCTGTCGTCCGTCGGGCGACGGGACTCGCGGTCCGCCGGCTCGCGACGCCGCCCGCAGTACAGATGGGCATCGATGTCCGGATTCAAACCGTCCGGGAACGTCGAAGATGTCCCACGGGGCCGATTACGGGGGCCAAGCGGCCGGGCTCACGCAAGGCAGCACTTCTTGAACTTCTTGCCGCTTCCGCAGGGACACGGGTCGTTGCGGCCGACATGCCGGACCGGATTGGTGACCGTTTCGATCGGAACGAGATCGAGCGCGTCGTTCCAGTCGTCGTCATCCGGTTCGGTGAGCCCTTGAATCAGCTCGAACCGGGGCCGTGGGGTCTCGCGGACCAGCCTGAGTCCCATGGCGATCTCCACGTCCTCGATATCGCCGTGGACCGACAGGTCCACCAGATCAGCCGAGAACGCCGCTCGGATGGTTCCGATGGCTTCGGTGGCCTGGAGATTGCTCAAGCTCAGAATCAAGAACGCGTTAAGGATCGGGCCGTTGGTTGCAAAGGAGGCCAACTGCCGCTCCAAGGCCCCGCCACAGGCATCTCGGTGTTGCGGATGATCCAGTGCCATGCGCTCCAGGCAGGCGGGCGCAGAGATCCGGTCGATCTCGTCGACGTCGGCGTCCTCCAGGAACTCGCAGATCGCGGGGATCGCCGCCGGTCCGATCATCGAGAGCACCCTGGGAAGCTCCATCGGGAGCAAAATGTCGTCCGGGAGCGTTTCGAACAGACGGAGCAGCGGTCCCGCTGCCTCGACCGCACCCAGTTGCCCGAGGGTCCTCCACGCATGCAACGGTCCCCAGACCTCGAGGCTGTTGTCGGCCGCGTTGTCGAGGTCTTGGTCCCTCGTCATGCGGATCAGGTCCGGGACATGCTCCTCGGTGAAACCCAACTGGAGATAGTCGGGCCAGGGTTCATCATTCCGACGAACGTCGACTTCGCCGTAGGTGAGGAGCTTGGAAACCGGTTCGGAGTATTCGTGGAGCATCGGGACTCAACACTCGCTCAGGAGACGTGTCGAGATCAAGCGTCGCCAACGCGTGCTAATCGTCGAGGGTGGAGATGTAGGCGAGGATGTCGCGCAGGACCCGGTCACCCGGATCCTCGAACACGATGTCGGTGTCCCGGTGCTCGCGCTCCATCTCGATGTAGTTCTGGATCTGATTGTAGAGGTACCCGGTGTACTGGCCGGCGAGGCGGGGCGTGCGGGCCTCGCTGCCGACTCCGTCGTCGCCGTGGCACTCGGCGCAGAGCGTCTTGTACGCCGCCGCGCCGGCCGCCACGTCGCCCTCGGCGCGCGGGATGTTGAGCACCTTCTTGGCCTGCAGCAGGCGCTCGTACCCGTCCATGGGCGCGTCCACCGGCGGCAGCCGGGTGGGCAGCTCGATGGTCGAGAGATAGGCGGACACGTCGATGACGTCCTGTTCCGGCAGCTCGCGCTCGGTGGCATAGGGGATCATCGGGATGTTCTCCCGCAGCCGGCTCTTGAACAGCCGCAGCTCCTTGGCGAGATAGGTGGCGGACAGGCCGGCCAGGCGCGGATAGACGCCACCGCCGCCACCCTGGCCGTAAGGCCCGTGGCAGGCGGCACAGGGCTCGTAGACCTCCTCGCCGTTCTCCAGGTCGGCCTCCGAGACGTCGATGATCGGCGTGTCGGCCCGGGCGGCTGCGGTCAACGCGAGGGCGGCCACGGCGACCACCGCCGCAACGCGCCTCACGGCAGGTCTCCGCGGCGGAAGGCGGCGAAACCGAGGGCGGCGCACAGGCTGCCGACGGCGACCGGGTAGAGCAGGCCATAGATCAATATGCCGGTGCGGCCGAAGGCGTCGAGGATGACGAACGCCGCCGGTCCCATCATCATCAGCTGGGGATCGAACAGCACCATGGAGGCGGTGCGGAACACCTGCAACGGATTGGCCAGGGCCAGGCCCACCACCAGCTCCGGCGGCAGGTGCTCGCGGATCATCAGGCCCAGGAGGATCAGGTCGACGAACAGCAGCAGCACCAGCCACACCACGAAGGCGGCCCCGGTGGCCACGTCCGGCGACCGCGCCACCGCCGAGATGGCCATGCCGATGCCGAGGAAGCACCAAGCCAGGCAGATCAGCAGGGCGGTGCTGACGGCGAACGCCTCCCACGGCACCTCGTGGCCGCGCGCCGCGGCCCACGCCGCCGCCGCCGCCATGGCCAGGAACACCGGCGCGAACACCACCAGGAAGCGGCCCAGCATCTTGCCCCAGTACCAGGCCGCCAGCGGCACCGGCAGGGACAGCAGGTACTCGAACACCCCGGCCTCCCGGTCCCCGGCCACCGAGCGGACGGTGGTGATGAGCACGAACACGGGCAGCACCGCCATGCAGATCTGGATGTAGACGATGAGCAACCGGGTGAGCCCGGCGAACCCCATGACCCGCGAGTCCGTGAGCCCGGACGCCAGCAGCAGCACGACCACGCCGCCGAAGACGAACGCATAGACGGCGAACCACCGGGTGCGGATGGATTCGGCCATGTCCAGGCGTGCGGTCAGCCACAGGCTCCCCATGACGGCCTAGCCCTCCGCTTTCGCCGTGTGCCCGGGCACCGGGCATATGTGGTTGGGGACGTCGGCCAGAATGATGGAGGTCAGGGCCTCGAAGCGCACGGCCCCGTCCGCCGGCTTGGGTCGGGCGGCGTAGTTGTAGTTCATGGGACTGAGCACGTCGGGCACGTAGTAGGCGGCGCGGGCGTCGAGCCAGGTCACGGCGTCCCGGGTGCTCCGGTGGTCGGCGACCCAGATCTCGGTGTCGGGGTCGGCGGCCCAGGGCTGTTTGTTGAGCCAGTTCACGGCGCAGCCGATGTCGTCGAACTTCCACACCTTGCGTTTCGGACCGCCGCGCACCTGGGCGGCGAACCGGGCGTCGCTGATGAGCATGTTGCACAGCGCGCAGGCGTCCCGGTCCCAGGCGATGTCGACGGGGCCCGACGCCCGGTCGTCGAAACAGCCGGTCACGAGCACGGCGGCGGTGGCCGCGAGGAAATCGCGCCGCGTCATCATCGGGCCGGCCCTCCCTTGGGGCCGTCGTCCTCCAGGCTGAGGCCGGCGAGCAGCCCAGCGTAGCGCGACAGCATGGCAAGGAAACGCAGGCGGTCGGGTCCCGCGACGACCCCGTCCCAGATCAGCCCCGCGCCGGACCCGGTGAAGCCCCATTGGCCGAGGGCGCGGGCGAAGGCGTCGTCGGCACGCACGGCGCGCACCCGGCAGCGCAGGGTGCCGGCCAGCTCCACCGCGTCCTCCACATGGTCGTCGAGCACCACCTGGCCGCGGTCCAGCTCGACCACCCGGTTGACCAGCAGCGCCACCTCGTCCAGGCGGTGGCTGGAGATGAGCATGGTGGCGCGGTCCTGCACCTCGGCCAGCAGGGCGAAGAAGATGTGGCGGGCCTGGGGGTCCAGGTTGGCCGCCGGCTCGTCCATGACCAGGATGTCGCAGTCGCGCCCCAGGGCGATGGCGATGAGCAGCTTCTGCTTCTGGCCGCCCGACAGCTTGACGAAGGACTGGCGCCGGACCGCGGCCAGGTCGAGGCCCAGGCGCGACGCCACCTCGGCCACCCTGGCGCCGTCGCCGCCGCTGACCCCGGTGGCGAACCGGACCAGCTCGGCCACCGGCATGCCCAGGGGCGGCGGCAACTGGGGCACGAAGCCGATGCGCTCCAGCACCCGGCGGCGGTGGCGGCGCGGCGCCAGCCCGTCCACCGTCACGGTTCCCTCGCAGGTGTACTCGCCCAGCAGGCAGCGGATCAGCGAGGTCTTGCCGGCGCCGTTGGAGCCGACCAGGGCGATCCGGTCGCCACGGGCGATGTCCAGGGTCACGCCGTCGAGGACGGGGGTGCGGCGGAAGGTCTTGCAGACGTCGTCGAGGCGGAGCAGGGGGGTGTCTCCGGCATCCGCCGCCCGGGTCCCCATCTCCGTTCTCTCGATGGCCTGATCCACGAAAACCCCTCTATGCGCTCTTGCTCAGGCCCTTGATCTCGAAGGCCAGCGAGTTGGTGGGGCAGACGTCCACGCACATGCCGCAGCGGGTGCAGTCGGGGCCGGCGCTCATCTTGGCTTTGGTGGCATAGGTCTTCTTGGTGAACTCCAGCACGTGGGGGACCATGCATACGGTGCGGCATTCGCCGTCGTGCTCGCAGGTGGCCAGATTGTAGCGCACGTGCACCGGCGAGACGGTGCCCACGAACCCGTAGGTGAGGCCGATGGGGCAGATGTAGCGGCACCAGGCGCGGCGCGAGATGAACACCTCGAAGACCAGCAGGCCGGCCACCCAGACGAGGGCCAGCCCGGGACCGTAGATCATGGCCCGACTGAGGATGCCGACCGGTGAGATGGACTCGAACACCGTGTACCCGGTGACCACGGCGAGGACGGCGAACACCGCGTAGAGCAGCGTCCGCAGGCCCCGGTGCATGGTGAAATCCGTCGCCAGGCCCTGGGCGGCCAGCTTCAGGTGCAGCATCTCGGCCCATTCCGCCAGCAGGTGGTACGGACAGACCCACGAGCAGAACGACCGCCCACCCAGCAGCACCCACAGCAGCAGCACCGTCACCGTGCCGATGAGCAGGTTGATGACGATGTCCTTGTAGGCGAGCATCACCTGCAGGGCCGCATTGAGGTCGGCGAAATGGAAGCCGATCACCCGCGACGCGGTCAGCGATCCCTCCACGAGCTGCACGTCGAACTGGAAGGACAGCACGAACAGCGCGTTGACGATGATGATGGAGGCCCAGCGCCGCTTCAGCCAGGTGGTGCGGTGATGGGTCGGCCGGGCCTTGCGGGCGGCGACCATGCGCGCCTGGAAGTCGGGGTCGGTGCGCTTGAACTGATGGATGCTCTTGGCCTCGTCGCTGACATCCTTGGCCTTGGGCCGGGCCTTGGGCGCCCCGCCCAGCATGACGCGCAGGCTGTTGGCGAAGGCGTTCATACGTCCTCCCAGGTGCGCCCGACGTCGACCACGATGGCCGGCGGGTCCACCGGGCACATCATCTCGCACATGCCGCAGCCGACGCACGGCTCGAACACCACCGGGCTGCCCCGCAGATCGGTCAGGTCCACGTGCAGGCGCTCGATGGTGATGGCGCCCTCGATGGGGCACTCGCGGGCGCACAGGTCGCACAGGTCCAGATTGTAGGGATGGTCGGCCACCCGGATGGGGGTCCAGCGGTCCACCTCGACGTAGCGGTGCAGGCCGTCGAAGTCGGCGCCCCGGGCCGGGCCCTTGAAGCCCTTGCCCTGGCGGGCCAGGCAGGCGTTGGGGCGGTCGAGGCGGGCCAGGCCGATGCGCACCTGCTCCTTGACGTCCACGTCGTGGCTCAGGGCGCCGGTAGGACAGGCCAGCACGCACTGCACGGCGTCGCACGAGAAGTCGCAGGCCTGGGCGCGGGCATCGATGTAGGCGGCGCCGATGCCGAAGCCCTCGTCCAGATCGCCCAGCTTGATGGCCTCCACCGGGCACACCTGGACGCACTGGCCGCACTTGATGCAGGCGGCGAGATAGGCGTGCTCCTCAATGGCCCCGGGCGGGCGCAGGCGTTTGGTCCATTCCTTGATCACGGGGAGGAAGCCCATCAAGGCCGCGCCCACGACCGCGATGCCGGCGGCGGCGGAACGCAGGAACTCGCGCCGCGCCTTGCGCTGCTTGCGCGACGGTTTGGTGGGCGCTTTCGCGGGCGGTTTCGGCGGTTTCTTGGCGGTCGCCACGGTGATCCGCCCCTATCGCCCGAGCCGCTGGCGCAGCCCGAAGGGGTCGGGCCGGCCGGAGTCGGTGGGCTCCTCGGCCGGCGCGGCCACCGCCGTCGTCATCTTGGGGGCGTCGTCCCTGAGCAGGACGATGGGCTCGGTGAAGGGCGCCAGGCGCTCCAGGAAATCGAGCAGACCCAGCACCGGCGAGCCGCGGAAGAAGGACGCGTGCGGCACGTCCATCCACAGGCGGTCGGCGTACACCCGCAGCTCGTGGGGCCGATCGCCCACCGCGTCGCCGTCGCGGTCGAACCCTTCGTAGTCGTCCCAGAAGTTGCCGTCCCACTGGTTGCGCTTGGCCGAGGCCAGGGTGTTGACAGACACCTGCACCAGGTTGTGCTCGAACCGGTTGTCCCTGAGCACGTTGCCGGTCCAGTCGTTGTGGAACAGCACGCCGATGCCGTTGAAGGCGATGTGGTTGGCGGACAGGCGGTTGGTGGTGTCGGGCTGGAAGGGGGAAACGTCCAGGTAGATGCCGGTGCCGCAGTAGACCACCGTGTTGTTCTCGATGATGACGTCGCTGGTCTCCTTGAGGCCGATGCCCATGCCGGTGGCGCCGGTGCCGTGGGAGATGCGGTTGCCGCGCACCTCGACCCCGTCGCTGTACATGAGGAAGATGCCCACCGAGTTGTCCCGGTAGTGGTTGCCCTCGACCACGTTGTGCCGGGCGTACATGAAGTGCAGGCCGTAGCGGCCGCCGCTCACCGTGTTGCCGGCGATGCGGTTGCCGGCCGAGTACCACACCACCATGTCGCGGGCGCCATCGATATGGTTGTCCTCGATGCGGTTGTCCTGGCTGTACCACAGGCGGATGGCGTCGCCGCGCACGCCCAGGTCGAAGGGCTTGGAGCGGATGCGGTTGCGGCGCACCACGTTGTTGTCGGCCTGCTGCAGGTCGATACCGAACAGGGCGTCGGCGATGTGGTTGTCCTTGACCACGTTGTAGTTGCCGCGGATCTGGATGCCGGCGTCGATGTCGTTGTGGGATTCGCCGGAGCCGACGATGCTTAAGCCCCGGACCGTCGCCCCGTCGGTGCGGATGACGACCACGCTGCCGCGGCCGCCGCCGTCGATGGTCACCCGCCCCTCGCCGTCCAGGGTGACGGCCTTGTCGACGATGATGGGTCCGGCGTAGGTGCCCGGCGGCGGCGCGATGACATCGCCCGCCCGCGCCTGGTCGATCAGCGGCTGCAGGGGCTCCAGTCCGGCGGCCGGTGCCGGGGTCGCCCAGGCGACGACGGCGGCCACACCGATGCCGGCAATGCGGTGGGTGCGCGTGTCCATGGTGCCGCGTCCATCCTACCCGTCCGCCTCGATCGGGTGCTTGCGCCGGATCAAGACGGCCGCGATCATCAGCAGCGACGAGGCCACCAGCAGGCCGAAGCCGTAGTGGGGGTAGGAGAAGGTGCCGAACTGGGCCACCTTGCCCTGGCCGAACACCGTCGGCATGAAGGGCTTCAGGGTGAAGGCCGCCATGTCGTGCAGGTTGTGCCCGAACCACCACAGCCAGGCGGCGTACTCGGCGACGAAGATGACCGGCACCAGCGCCGGAACCAGGCCCAGCAGCCACACCGCGGGCCGCAACAGCCAGACGCCGAGCACCAGCACCACCATGCCGGCCATGGTCGCCCAGTAGACGACGTGGCCGGCCGTGAGCATGAGGTCGACCCGCCGGGCGATCTCGACGGCCTCGCGGAAATAGCGGCCCAGCGCCTCGGTGTAGCTCTCGTCGATGGCCTTGAAGCCGGTCCAGTCGGCGTAGTCCTCCGGCTCCAGGTCCATGGTGCCGGCGAGGTCGGTGACGTAATTGGGCGACAGCAGGTGGACTCCCCCCTCGCTGTACATGGCCACCGACATCCACACCGCGATGAGAACGGAGCCCGCCGCCAGCAGACCGACCCGCGACCCTCGGCCGGGGGCGGCGAAGGCCAGCATCATTACCCCCAGGAGGCTGAACAGGAACGGCGACAGGGCCTTCTCCACGGGACCGCCGGCGGCGATGGGGTACATGCCGACGAAGTGGTTGATGGCATCCATCTCGTGCTTGCAGTCGAGCGCCTCGGCCTCGTACTTCTCGGCGATCTCGATCTTCTTGCAGCCGTTGAACACGGCGTCGATGTGGAAGTGGATGCGGATGCCCTGGGGGAACGCCGTCTCCGGGTACTGGGGCGCCTTAAGGGACACCCACCAGATGGGCGAGAAGTACGCCGCCGCCAAAAGGACGACGGCCCCCAGGATCAGGACCCGGAATAGGAGTGGGCGTGAGGTCGTGGTGTCCGTGGACATCGGTCCGTCATCGTCGCGTTTGTCGTGGTCTTGGGCCGGCGGCGGCAGCCATGCCGCCTCCGGCCGTGGGCCCCGCGGGGCTCAGTCGAAGTCCGGGTTCTCCCAGCCGACGGGGGCCAGAATCTTGTCCGGCGGCTTGAGGCGGGAGACGTAGTCCATAACCGCCTGCATGTCCTTGTCGGAGAACCCCTGGATCTGCTTGACCATGTCCGGATTGGCGTTGCGCCGCTTGCCGTCGCGGATCCACTCGAACTGGCGCACCAGGTACTTGTAGTGCTGGCCCTGGATGCGGGGGTAGTACTTCTCGTCGATGCCCTCGCCGTTCTCGGCGTGGCAGCGCACGCAGTTCTCCTTGTAGAGCTTCTCGCCCAGTGCCAGATCGGTGCCGGGGCCGACGCCGGGCTGCGGGTTCATGGGCAGCTTGGCGATGTAGGCGGCCACGTCGGCGATGGCCTGGGCACCGCCGATGGACTTGGGTAGGGCGAACGGGTACATGGTCGGGTTGTCCCGATTGAGCGCCCGGATGTCGGCAAGCTGCTTGATCAGCACGTTCTTGTGCTGGCCGGCGAGCTGCGGGAAGGTGCCGTCCTCCATGCCCCAGCCCTCGGGCATGTGGCAGGCGGCGCAGACCTCGTAGACCTCGAGGCCGTTCTCCAGGTCGGGCTTGAGCGTCAGGGCCTCTTCCTGTTCGCCGCCGCTCTCGTTCCACCCGGCCATGGCGCCGCCCATGGCGAGCGTGGCGGCGACCACAGCGGTCGCGGCCATGTGCAGTAAACGCGTTGCGGTCATCCGTCTTGCTCCTTGGCGAAGGGGGTGGGAATCGTTGCCGACCGATCCATTTTCCACTTTTTCTGTGTAAATTTCAAGCTCCTACTTGGCGGTTCGGTCGATCTGCGACAGGAAGTCCGCGAGCCGCTCGATCTGCTGATCCGACGCCTTCCTGATGTTGGGGTACATCATCTTGCTCTTGCCGTTGGTGCGCGCCTTGTCGCGGATGTCCTTGAGCTGGGTGACGATGTAGGCCCGTTTCTGGCCGGCGATGTAGGGAAAGCCCTTGAGCGGCTTCTTGCCGTCCGGGCCGTGGCAGGTGCGGCACTTGAAGGTCTTGTAGAGCTTGGCGCCCTCGACCACGTGGGCCGGATCGACCGGGGTCTCGGGCTGCACCGGCTTGGCCGGCTCGAGCTTGCTCAGCCAGGCGGCGATGGTCTTGATCTCGTCGCTGGTGATGCGGTGCTCGCCATCGGGGGTCACCAGGGCGCCGCGCATGCCTGCGCTGCGCGGGTTGCCGGTGGGGTCGGGGCTGCCGGTGCGCTTGCCCTTGATGATGTCCTTGACCTGGTTGACCATGTAGGTGCGGTCCTGGCCCGCCAGGTTGGGGTAGTCCAGCATGGCCCCGCGGCCGTTGCGGCCGTGGCAGGCGATGCAGGTCTTGGTCAGGTAGAGCTTCTCGCCAGGGTCCTTGGCGGTCTTGGCGGTGGCCGGCGCCGCCGCCATGGCGGACGCCACGAGCACCGCCGCCAGGGCGGTCGTCAGCCGGGTCACCATGGTCATCGTCGCGGGTCCTCGTTCCTTTCTGTGACGACGAGGGGGGCGGTTGGATGCCGCCCCCCTCGCGCACGGGCGGTTGGGTCTATTTGATCTTTTTGGCCCCGTGCTGCTCCAGGTAGGTCTTGGCGCGCAGGCCGATGTCGGCCGCCTTGACCTGGTACTGCCACCACTGGCCGGCCCACAGGGTGGCATTCTGCCAGTCCTTCTTGGCCGCGAAGCCCTCGGCCTTCTTGCGGGCGTCGGCGGCGAAGCCGAGCTGGTCGGTGGCGTCCTCCACCAGCGCCACCACCGGCTTGAAGTCCTGGTAGTTGTGGCTGGTGATGAAGGCGACCACGCTGTCGATGACGGCCTGGGTCTCGAGGTTGGTCTTGTGCTGCTTGTCGTAGTCGGCCTGGCCGTAGACCGTGCCTTCCGTGGCCTCGACGGCCGCTTCCTTCATGCCCTTGGGCCGGACCAGCAGGTAGCCCTGCATCTCCAGGTGCAGCGCCGAGCAGAACTCGGTGCAGTAGTAGGGAAAGACGCCGGGCCGGTCGGCCTTGAAGGTGCCGGTGGCCGTCTTGCCGGGCTCCAGGGACAGGTTGACGTTGGTGCCGTAGATGGCGAAGCCGTGGGTCTCGTCCTCGGCCCGCTCCAGGTTGGTCAGGTGGATGCTGACCGTGTCGCCTTCCTCCACCTCGATGATCTCGGGCGTGATGTGGGAGCGGATGGTGGTGCCATAGACGTGGACCACGTTGCCCTCGCGGACCACCTTCTCCTTGCCCGGCCGGGTGCGGTACTTGGACCGCTCGTCGTTACGGCTGTTCCAGCCGCTCTTGTAGCGGATGCCGGGCTTCAGCTTGTCGGCGGAGATGGCCACCGCGTAGTGGGGCTCGCCGAGGGGCAGCGGCATGTCGTAGAGCAGCTCCATCTTGTCGCCGCTGATGTCGATGAGCTGGTGGTTCTGCGGATGCAGGGGGCCCACCGGATTGAAGCGGTCGATGGCCAGCTTGTTCAGCGACACCAGGTACTTGCCCTGGGGCGTCACCGAATCCCCCTCCATGGTCATCAGGTGGCCGATGTTGTAGTGGATGGAGATCTTGTCCAGCACCTTGCCTTCGCAGTAGTCCCACTTGGTGACCTGGGAATCCACGTAGATGGAGGTGTAGGCCACGCACTTCTTGGAGTCGTACTGGGTGTGCAGCGGACCCAGGCCGACCTGGACCGAGGTGTGCAGGGCCTTCTTAAGGTCGAGGATCGGGATGCCGTAGGGGTCGCGGTCGGCGAAGTCCTGTGCGTCGATCAGGGCCTTGATCTTCTCGAAGCTGTAGACCCAGGTGTGGCTGTCCAGCTTGCCGGACACGATGATGAACCTGCCGTCCGGCGAGACGTCGGCGCCATGCGGGCTCTTGGGCTCGGGGATCAGGAACAGGACCCCCTCCTTGACCGCGGTGTCGATGGTGATGACGTCGTGGCCGTTGATCTTGGTGGTCTTGCCCGCCTTGAACAGCTCCGCCGCCTTGCGCCAGTTGATCATGTGCAGGAAGTCGGTGTCCTTCTGGGAGCACCCGGCCTCGAAGGGCGGACGGCCGCGCTCGATGCCGCCCACGTAGCGCTCCGAGCAGAACGAGTTGGTGAACGACCAGCCGTCGGACGGGCCCTTGCCGAAGTCGGACAGGTCCTGGCTGTAGGGCGGCAGCTCGACGGTGAACGAATTCTCCGGCTCGATGCGGCCCTTCTCGCGGTTGAACTTCCAGTAGGTGACGGCGCCGCGGTACTTCTCGTTGAACTGGCTCAGCGGCACGTAGCCGTTCTCGAACGGCGCGGCGTATTGGGACGCCTCGATCACGTACTCGGTGTCGGGGGTGACGAAGGCGCCGCCGTGGTCCGACTTCATCACCGGGTTGGCGACGATCTGCTTGGTCTCGAAGTCGTGCAGGTCGATGACGGCGATGCGCGGGTTGTTCTTGTCGTTGATGAACAAGTACTGGCCGTCATAGACGCCGCCGGTCTCCGAGATGGCCGGGTGGTGGGTGTCGCCGAACAGGATGTCCTTGCCGTGGATGCGCCCCTGGGCCAGCACCGCCTTGGACTCGTCGTCGAAGCCGTAGCCCTGCCAGGGCTCCGGCGTGAACACGGCGATGTACTTGAGGATGCGCATGGACGGGACGCCGTAGACGATGACCTGGCCGCTCTGCCCGCCCGAGCTGAAGGCGATGAACTCGTCGCGCTTGCCGGTGGGCACGTAGGTCTTGGCGGCGGCCAGCACGTCCTTCTGGGTGAGGCCGCGGCGCTTCATGACGTCGTCGAGGCTTTCGGCCGACCACGCCGCACCCCCCGCACTGACAGCCACCCCGGCTGCGGCGAAGGTGAACAATGCCGTCCTAACCAATGATTTCATGGGTCATTCCCCCCAATCTGCGGTCGCGCGGGAGATGCGCGACCACGCCGGCCGGCACGGCGCCGACCGTCTCCATGATGACGCAATGGGTCAAACTACAAACCAGGGGTGCAATTTGGCATTGACCTGGATCAACCAGGCCGGTCGGAGCGGCCGAGCAGGGCGCGGACCCGTCTCCGGCGCAATGCCCGGTTGGGTAGGGAGAATACAGGGAATTTCATCGAATTCCGGGTTGCACGCGTGCGCGGCGGCGCGCGGCGAGACACCTATTCGGTGCGTATCTCGTGTGAACCCTTCCATATATTGCATGCACGGAGGCTGCGATGCTAAGGTGTGGGCACGTTTTGTTCTCTCAATAAGTCTGTTTTGTTCCATTCCGCGTATCGCGGACCAGTGCATTCGTGGGGAGGGTGATGACGGCGATGGAACCACTCACATCCCAAGGGCGCAAACTCGTTCGCCTGGGCCTCGTCTCGCTGCGGGTGCCAGAGGACTGGCGGGTCGGCGGCGGCGACGACCGCTTCTGGGCGGTGACCATGGACAAGCGCACGGTGCTGCTGACGTGGCACGAAGGCTTCGCCCACCAAGGCGACGTCGAGGCCGCCATCGCTGGCGCCGTAGAGCAGGTTCGCTCGTTCCACGAGACGCTGACCGTGGTCCAGCCAGTGCGGGTATCGAGCGCCAATGGGCGGACGTCGGCGTTCCTCGCCTGTGATTTCTCCGACGACACCGATCCCGCCGTCGCCTTCCGCTGGTACGTGTTCGTTCCCCAGGGAGAGGCCATCGTGGTTCTCCGGATCGAGCTGCAATGCAAGCCGGAGATGGCCGTGACAGCCGATATGATGACGCTGGTCGAAGAGGTCGACGCACAGGTCGCGATCGCGCCCCTGTACATCAAGGGCCAATTCAAGACGTCCGGCCGAAGTCTCGAGACGCCGCCGCCGGGCACGTTCGACGATCTCGTGGAGCGGACGTTTTTCGGCCGGATGGTGCTGTCGGTCCCGGCCCGGTGGCGGTGTGTTCGGCGCGAGACCGGCTATTTCTGTCGGGATGCGGAGTACTTCGGCTCGCTTTGGCTCCTGGTCAGGGACGGAGACCCCAAGCTGAGGGATTCGTCGGAGGATCCGGACTCGATCGTCGCGGGCCTCGCTCGCGCGATGGCCGAGGCCGCCCTCGACGAGAACGACGAAGTGGTCGAGCAAACCCAATTGCCTGTTTCGGACGGCGCGGTGATGCGCGTGCGTGCGCGGAGCGCCAACTTGCGGAAAGCCGCCGATCCCGACGACCCGCCCAACGAAACGGTCAACTGGGGGATTGCCCGTTGGTGTGACAGCACCCCCGTTATGGCTTCCATCCTGCTCAACGTTCCGGCGCTCCTGGCGGAGGAGGGGGTCTATCGAGAACTCGTCGAGCGGCTCGACGCCGCGGTCCTTGCCTGCCGCCTTGCCGGTCCCGGCGACCCCATCTCGTACCGGGGCCCGGGCGATCCTGGGGACTACCATGTGGAGGAGCTCGCGCCCTATACGATCCACGATTTCGTCCATATCTGTGTTCCCACCTGCTGGAATCCGCGGGAGACCGAGGAAGGGCGGCTGGGGTTCTGGGCCGACGGGGTCGAAAATGGTACGCTCTGGGTCGACGTCGAGCGTATTGACGTCGATGCTGGCGAGTTGCCGTCCACGGTCCCGGGGCCGGGCCTCGATGCGCCGCATGGGACCATCCTGTGGAGAGACTACGATGCAGAGGAGGACGGCGACGTCATTCGCATCCACCAGGCAACCTACTTCCTCACCGACCCCGACATCGTTGCCAAGGTGGGCGGCCTGGTCCTCGTTTTCTTCAATGTCGTGATCCTCAAGGAGCTCGAAGACCACCCGGAGATGATCAGCTTGGTGGCAGCGATGCGGCGCGAGATCGAACTCGCCCATTTCGGATAGCGGACGCCGCGAGTTCGAATCCCGAGAGAAAGTTCTCTGAAATCAGAGTCTTGGTGGCGGTGCAGGCAGTCTGGCGCGAACCCGTCTCCAGTCCGCCTACGCCTAGGCTTCGGCGGACACTCCTTCGCTCTAACGCTTTCGGGTGGCCTGCCACCCGAAGCGCGTAAGCGCGAAGGGTGGCGGTGCAGGCAGTCTTCTGCGAACCCGTCTCTGGCCGCGTTCCCTGTTAAGCAGGGAAAATACAGGGAACATTCGCGAGTTGGCCGCGAATCCAGGCCCCATCTGTGAGGCAATGCACTGATATTTCTATATTTTTCGTGGAGTTCCCTGTGCAAAGGAACAGGGAACAAATCGGCGGGAACAGGGAACCGAAAATCGGTTTCAGGGAAAGCGATGGCGGGCGCGACACTACGGTTTCGCCTCCGTGTGCGCCGCGGCCGGCGCGCCGTGCTCGCCGTCCCTGAGCAGCTTCATGAAGTTCCGCTTGGCCTTGAAGCGGGTCTTAAGGTCCGCGACGTGGGCGGCCTGGTCTTCGGCCGGTCGCAGGCGGGCCATACGGGCAAGCAGGTCGTGCGCTTCCCCATAGTTGGCGTTGCCGCCGGTCGACACCAGCCGGTCGATACGGGCGGTATGGGCCGCCAGGGCCTCCGCCGGGTGACCGGCCTCGCTGGCCAGGGCGAGGGTGTCCAGCACCCTCTCCGATACCCCCTGTTTGCGCGCCACCTCCCAGGCCTCGGCGAACATCTCTTCCGCCACCAACACCCGGACTAGGAGATCGGCCGACGGTCGCGGGCGGTTGCCGCGGCAGGGCTTTGCCAGGTCCTCTCTCAGGACGTCGAGCGCCCGGTCGCGGGCCGCCGCGCCGCCGGTCTCGCGGAGCCGACGGTAGAGGTCGAAGTCCGGCGCCCGCTCGAAGGTCCGCCCCAGCAGGTCCGCCGCCGCGGCGTCGCGCCCGGCCCGGTGCAGCAGGTCGGCGGTGAACGCCACCAGCCGCCGGTCGGGCGGCGCGTCCTCGAACTGCCACAGCCCTTCCTCGGCCCAGCTGAGGGCCTCGGCCTCGCGGCCGTGGTCCAGGCAGAACCGGGCCAGGTCCAGATAGCGCCAAGGGGAGGAGACGTCTTTGGCCCTGAGCGCGATGCGCGCCGCCACGTCGCCGTCGCGGGCGGCGAAGGCGTCGAGGATCGCCTCCAGCCGCATGCGGTCGGCCGCGACGTCGTCGCCGGTCCGCTTGCCGCCGCTGCGGACGGGGACTTGCTCCCAGGCCGCCTCCGCCAGGCGGCGGTATTCGGCCAGTCCGGCCTCGCCCAGCACCTCGGCATAAAGGTGCGCGGCGCCGTGGAAGGCGCCCCAGGGGCCCGCCATCTCGCGCTCGAACAGGTCGCGCGCCAGGGTCTCCGGATCGAGTGGGGCGGCCCGGCAGGCGGCGAGATGAATGTCACGGGCCCGGATCAGCAGGCCGCCGACGAGGCCGTCGGAGTCGTCCGCCTCGTCGAGCGCCGATTCGATCCGCGACAGGGCGCGGTCGATCAGGGGCAGGGCCGCAGCCGCCCGGCCCACGGCCGCCAGGGCGGCGATCGCGTCGAGGACGGAGTCCACCTCGGCCGCCCAATCGGGGGCCTCGCGGTAATCGACGAACCCCCGCGTCCGGGTGGCGGCGTCGATGGCCTTGCGGACCCGCTCTTGCAGGACGTCGTCGTCTTCCGTCTCCGCCGCCGCGGCGAGGTCGAGCCGGCGCAAGAGGGCCGGGTCCCGTTCGGCCAGATCGA
This sequence comes from Rhodospirillales bacterium, assembly GCA_028277795.1. GTDB lineage: Bacteria > Pseudomonadota > Alphaproteobacteria > Rhodospirillales > JANQFP01 > JANQFP01. The sequence goes on along the minus strand of JANQFP010000103.1, from coordinate 1,809 downwards.
CGATGATCCCGACCAGGGTAGCGACATCCTGGCGTTCCAGATGGCGTCGGATGCGGTCGACCGGGCTCTCGCCGGCCGCCGCGCCGTCGTCCCCGGCCTCATTGGCGGCCAGGGCCACCGCCACCAGATGCTTGCAGAACCCCCAGTCGGCGAAGGCCGGGCAGTCGCAGTCGCCGCCGATCCTCTTCCCGGAGCCGGCCAGGACGGCCCGGTAGTCCTCGCTGCCCGACACGCTGGCCAGGACCCGCCCGGGCCCCATGGACAGGATCTCCACCCGATCGTCCCGGTGATAGGCCTCGCCGCGCGCGAACACCTTGTCGCCGGCCAGCCGACGCAGCGCGTCGAGATCGAAACGGGGCGGCGCGGCGGATGTCATGGGGGATTCGGCTGGACCAGGCCCTCGGTCTCGATCAGCCGCAGGGCCTCTTCGAGGGTGACCGACGGCCTCAAGCACAGCCACTGCCCGGTGTGGCGCTGCCACATCAGGTGAAACCGGTCGCCGGTTTCATGGTCCAAGCGGGCGAAGGCCGAATCGAACTCCTCGCCCGCGTTGTCGGGGAACCCGGAGCGATAGCGCTGGAGGAACCGGTATCGGTCGCCGTGCCATTTGCCGTAGAGCGCGACCGGGTAGTTGAACCGGGTCGGGCGGACCTCCGGCAGGAACCGGGGTACCAGGACCTCGGCGATGAACCGCTCGCAGGTCAAGGCGATGGTCCGTTTCTCGTCCTTCGACAGGGTCTTGACCCAGACTCTTTGCCGTTGCATCCCGGGCACTCGGAGGACTCGTTAGGAGGCGGCGGAACACGATGGTCCCGAATTCGATGAGGGACGATAGAGCCCGGCCGCCAGCGGACGCAAGGCCGCATCGTGCCAACCGCTCGGCGTGTTTGCACCCACCCGCAGACAAGGAGTCGCGTGCACGGATGAAGAAGGTGAGGTCCAGGTCTTCTCGGACCCGGCACGGGTCGATCCGGAGGAACTGGGCGACCTGTATAGCTCGGTCGGCTTCCACCTGCCCCATCATCGTGGTTCCCGAACCGGACGGATGGCCGACGTCTTCGGTCCGGGCGTCCATGGGTTCTTCGCCAAGCTCGGCATCCGGCCCAAGGCGCGACTCGTCGCCTGTGGCCGCGCGCCCCTCGGCGACGGATGACGACCGCCCGTGGCGTCGTGAGAGGAGCGGTAGCGTGGAAGCGTCGCTTCCGGGGAGCGGGGCCGCCATGGGGGCCGGGGTTCATGCGCGGCGGCCCGGTGCCCGAGCTGGTTATGCACGAAACCTTGGACACCTGTCTGACGCGATGGGCTTACATGGTGTTCGAGCGGAATTGGCCGCCGTCCTGGGCGCCGAGCAATGAGCCGATCAATGGCCGGACGCAATGGTATCTGGTCGACCTGCCGGTGCCCTACGGCCGGATCGAGAAAGGGGGAGTGACCGAGCGCTGGCAGGATGGGCCCGAGGACATGGGCGCTAGACGGCCCCGGTTGGGCCTCCATTGACGCCGCCTGAGCTCAGCAGAACCGAACCGTCGGACCGGCCCGCAGAGAAAACGGGTGGCCAACAGACGTTTGAGCCCGCGTCAGCGCCGTCTCCGGTTCGGTTTGCGAGTCGGACCCGTGCAAAGCCGGGACCAGTACCGCGAGTTCGAATCCCGGGCGAAAATTCTCTGAAATCTGAGACTTGGTGGCGGCGCAGGCAGTCTTCTGCGAACTCGTCTCTGGGTGAGGCCAGTCGGTCTTCATCCAGAGTCAGACAGCAAAAACCGTTTGATCGCGAATGCCTTACCCGATCCGGTCTTGAAGTATTTCTCG
>JANQFP010000099.1 GCA_028277795.1 Rhodospirillales bacterium | reverse complement strand
GTAGCCCACCGCCGACGGGATGCGGCCGAGCAGCGCCGACACCTCGGAACCCGCCTGGGTGAAGCGGAAGATGTTGTCGACGAAGAACAGCACGTCCTGGCCCTCCTCGTCGCGGAAGTACTCGGCCAGGGTCAGTCCCGACAGGCCGACCCGGGCGCGCGCGCCCGGCGGCTCGTTCATCTGGCCGTAGACCAGGGCCGCCTTGGAGCCCGAACCGTCGAGCTGGATGACGCCCGATTCGATCATCTCGTGGTAGAGGTCGTTGCCTTCGCGGGTGCGCTCGCCGACCCCGGCGAAAACCGAGTAGCCGCCGTGGGCCTTGGCGATGTTGTTGATGAGCTCCATGATGATGACGGTCTTGCCGACCCCGGCACCGCCGAACAGGCCGACCTTGCCGCCCTTGGGATAGGGCTCGATGAGGTCCACCACCTTGATGCCGGTGACCAGGATCTCGGTCTCGGTGGACTGGTCCAGGAACTCCGGCGCCGGGCGATGGATGGGCAGCCGGTGATCGGTCTCCACGGGGCCGCGCTCGTCCACCGGATCACCGATGATATTCAGGATGCGACCCAGGGTCTGGGGCCCTACCGGCACCGTGATGGGGCCGCCGGTGTCCACCGCCTCCTGGCCGCGGACCAGGCCGTCGGTGGTGTCCATGGCCACCGTGCGGACCACCGACTCGCCCAGGTGCTGCGCCACCTCGAGGACCAGAGTCTTGCCCTGGTGCTCGACGTGAAGGGCGTTGAGAATCTCCGGCAGGTCCCCCTGGAACCGCACGTCGACCACCGCGCCCATGACCTGGGTAATGGTGCCGATGGTGTTTTTCTTGGTCATCGAACTGGCTCCTGTGGTCAAGGCCGCCGCGTCGTCGCCCCCATACCGGGCGTCAGAGCGCTTCGGCACCGGAGATGATCTCGATCAGCTCCTTGGTGATGTAGGCCTGGCGGGTGCGGTTGTAGGTCAGCGTAAGGTTGTCGATCATCTCGCCGGCGTTGCGGGTGGCGTTGTCCATGGCGGTCATCCGCGCCCCCTGCTCCGAGGCGAAGCTTTCCAGGAGCCCGCGGAACACCTGGACCGAGAGGTTGCTGGGCAGCAGGGCGCCGAGGATCTCGCCCTCGGTCGGCTCCAGGTAGTAGAGCGCCTTGGGGATGCCCAATACGTCCAAGTTGACCTCGTCGTCGGCCGGTGCCGGGAAGGGGATGATCTGCTGGACGGTCACCACCTGGGAGATGGCCGACTGGAAGCGGTTGAAGATGACGGTGCAGACGTCGAAATCGCCGCCTTCGAACATGTCGCGCAGACGGCCGGCGACCCCGCGCGCGGTGTCGAACTCGACGCCGGCCCGCGCCCACTGCTCGATGGTATCGACGATCAGGTCGCCGTGGTCACGCTTCAGCGCGTCCCGTCCCTTGCGCCCCACGCACAGCAGCTTGACCGTCTTGCCCTGCGCCTGCAGGTCGGCGACGCGGCGCCGGGTCTCGCGCACGATGTTGGCGTTGAAGCCGCCGCACAGACCGCGGTCGGCGGTCACGACGACGATCATGTGGACGTCCTCGCGGCCGGTGCCGGCGAGCAGCTTCGGCGCGCCCTCCAGGGTCGGCAGGCTGGCCGTCAAGGCGGCCAGCATCCGCTCCATGCGGTCGGCATAGGGGCGGGCCGCCTCGGCCTCCAACTCGGCGCGCCGCAGCTTGGACGCCGCCACCATCTTCATGGCCGACGTGATCTTCTGCGTCGACTTGACGCTGCTGATGCGGATTCTCAGGTCCTTGAGGTTAGGCATCAGGCGGTCCTTGGCGCGACGGAGGCGTTACGAGAAGGTCTTGGTGTAGGAGTCGAGGAAGGCCTTGAGCTTCTCCTCGGTATCCTCGGAGATGTCCTTCTCCGTGCGAATGGTGTCCAGGATGTCGGCGCCGTTGGCGCGGATGTCGTCCAGCAGGCCGGCCTCGAAGCGGGTCACGTCCTCGATGGCGATCTTGTCCAGATAACCCCGCACACCGGAGAAGATGGCGACCACCTGATCCTCCACCGGGTAGGGCGCGAACTGGCCCTGCTTCAGCACCTCGGTGAGGCGGGAGCCGCGGGCCAGCAGCCGCTGGGTCGCCGCGTCCAGGTCCGAGGCGAACTGGGCGAAGGCCGCCATCTCCCGGTACTGGGCCAGCTCCAGCTTGATGGTGCCGGCCACTTTCTTCATGGCCTTGATCTGGGCGGCGGAGCCGACCCGGCTCACCGAGATGCCCACGTTCACGGCCGGCCGGATGCCCTGATAGAACAGCTCGGTCTCCAGGAAGATCTGCCCGTCGGTGATGGAGATGACGTTGGTCGGGATGTAGGCGGAAACGTCGCTCGCCTGGGTCTCGATCACCGGCAGCGCGGTGAGCGACCCGGCGCCGTTGTCCTCGTTCATCTTGGCCGCCCGTTCGAGCAGCCGCGAGTGCAGGTAGAAGACGTCGCCCGGATAGGCCTCGCGGCCCGGCGGCCGTCGCAGCAGCAAGGACATCTGCCGGTAGGCCACCGCCTGCTTGGACAGGTCGTCGTAGAAGATGACCGCGTGCATGCCGTTGTCGCGGAAATACTCGCCCATGGTGCAGCCCGCGTAGGGGGCGAGGAACTGCATCGGCGCCGGCTCGGACGCGGTGGCCGCCACCACCACCGAGTAGGGCAGCGCGTCGTTCTCCTCCAGCACCTTGACGATCTGGGCCACGGTCGAGCGCTTCTGGCCCACCGCCACATAGATGCAGTAGAGCTTCTCGGACTCTTCCGTCGCCGCCTCGTTGACGGACTTCTGGTTGATGATGGTGTCGATGATGATGGCGGTCTTGCCGGTCTGGCGGTCGCCGATGATCAGCTCGCGCTGGCCGCGGCCGATGGGAATCAGGCTGTCGATGGCCTTGAGGCCCGTCTGCATGGGCTCGTGCACCGACTTGCGCGGGATGATGCCGGGCGCCTTGACGTCGACGCGGGCCCTCTCCTCGGTCTCGATCGGCCCCTTGCCGTCGATGGGGTTGCCCAGGGCATCGACCACGCGGCCCAGCAGGCCCTTGCCCACCGGCACGTCGACGATGGCGCTGGTCCGCTTGACCAGGTCGCCTTCCCGGATGCTGCGGTCGTCGCCGAAGACGACGGTGCCGACGTTGTCCTCCTCCAGGTTCAGGGCCATGCCCTTGATGCCACCGGGGAATTCCACCATCTCGCCGGCCTGCACGTTGTCGAGACCGTAGATGCGGGCGATGCCGTCACCGACCGACAACACCTGGCCGACCTCGGCGACCTCGGCTTCGGTGCCAAAGTCGGCGATCTGCTTCTTCAAGATGGCGGAGATCTCCGCGGCCCGGATTTCCATCACCCAACCCCTTTCATGGCGAGGCGCAATTGCTGCAGTTTGGTGCGTAACGAGCTATCGATCATGCGCGACCCGACCTTGACCACCAGCCCGCCCAGCAGTCCCGGATCGACCCGCGTGGCCACCGCCACGCGGGTGCCCACCGCGGCCCGCAGGGAGTCGCCGATGGCCGCCAGTTGCTGTTCCGACAGGGCCTTGGCGGAGACGACCTCGGCCGTGGTCTCGCCGCGCCGGGCGGCGATCAGGGACCGGTACGCCGCGATCATGTCCGGCAAGGCGAAGAGACGGCGATTGCGCGCCACCAGCCCGACGAAGCGGCGGGTCAGGTCACCCATCTCCGCCTTGTCCATGAGCGCGTCCATGGCGCGGGCCTGGTCGTCGCGGGCGATCACCGGAGAGCGGATCAGCCGCCGCAGGTCCTCGCTGTCGTCGATCATCGCCGTCAGGCGCCCCAAATCCCCGGCCACCTGATCCAGGAGCTTGTCGCCATCGGCCAGCTCGAACAGGGCCGTCGCATAGCGACCGGCCAGCCCGGTGGCTCCTGAGGAGTCGGATGGCACCTGGCAAAATCCCCGGTTGAATCACGACGAGTGAATCGGAGCGGTTGCCCCCCCGAACACGCCACGCTCCGCGCCGCCGCCCGGGTGGCGCAAAACCTAGGTTCTCTAGCACACTCGGCAAGACCGCGCAACCCGGGGTGACGCAGTGCAGCATCGCCAAAAGGGGCGGAATTCTGCGCTTCCACGCCGCCTGCGCCGGCACGGATCGGGGACCGCTTCCGACCCTTGTGACCCTGGTCACTGACGCTGCCGCGGTGCCCATGCCAGGGTAGTGCGACTCGGGGGCGACGCCGTATCCGGGCCCGCGGGGCCGGAGCGGCAAACAGATGACAGACGTCGAGGAGCGAACTGTCATGATCCGTCTGCCCGCACGTCGTTTCATGGGATCCGTTGCCGGTGCCGACTGGCCCGGCCGGGAGCAGCCGGTGGACCCGGCGCGGCCGGGGTCCAGGGAGGACAATGGCGCCGGGGACCTGCGCGATCTGACTTACCTGGTGATCGATCCCAACCCGCACGACCGGCTGCTGATCCGCCGCGTCCTGCTTGCGTTCGGACTGCGCAACGTCATCGAGGCCGGCGACGCCATCATCGGGTTCCGCCACCTGTGCCGGCAACAGGTCGACGTGGTGGTGATCGAGTACGCCATGCCCGGGCTGTCGGGCGTGGACTTCACCTACCGGGTGCGCCAGGGTGACGCCCCCGACCGCGAGCTCCCCATCATCATGGTGTCGGCCCATGCCGGTCACGAGTGCATCCTCGAGGCCCGCGACGCCGGGGTCCACGAGTTCGTCCCCAAGCCCATCATTCCGGACGTCCTCTACCGGCGCATCGTTACCACGGTCCGCACGCCCCGCCCGTTCATCGTTTCGGCCAACTACGTGGGGCCCGACCGCCGGCGCCTGGACGTGGGGCGCGGCGATGGCGTCGAGCGCCGCGGCACACCGGGGCTGCCGCCGGAGGCGGTGGCCGACGGACAGCCGCGTTACCGGCCGCCCGCCGCGCCGGCGACCACCGACACCCACCACCGTCAGCGCCCCGTCGGCCATACTCACAAGAAGCTGTAAGGGTCCACGTCCACCTGCACGCGCACCCGGCGCGGCACGGCCACGGCGTCGATCCAGGCCCGCAGCAAAGGCTGCACGGCCACGTCGCGGCGGGCCTTGAGCAGCAGCCGTCGGCGGTAGCGGCCGCGCAGGCGGCTCAGGGGTGCCGCCGCCGGCCCGAGCACCTGGACGCCATTGGCGCGCGGCGCGGCGCGGCCCAGGTCGCGGGCCACGGCGTCGGCGGCGCCCTCGTCGGGGCTGGAAACGATCAGCGACGCCAAGCGTCCGAAGGGCGGCATGCCGGCGCGGCGACGATCGTCGGCCTCGGCGGCCAGGAAGCGGGCACGGTCGCCGGACACCAGGGCCTGCATCACCTTGTCCTCGGGCATGTAGGTCTGCAGCAGCACGCGGCCGGGGCGCTCGGCGCGGCCGGCACGGCCGGCCACCTGGTAGAGGAGCTGGTAGGTGCGTTCCGCCGCCCGCAGATCGCCTCCGCCCAGGCCCAGGTCGGCGTCCACCACGCCGACCAGGGTGAGCATGGGGAAATGGTGCCCCTTGGCCACCACCTGGGTGCCGACGATCACGTCCAGGTCGTGATCCTCGATACGGCGCACCAGGTCCTCGGCGGCCCTGGGTCCGTTGAGGGTGTCGCTGGCCGCCACCGCCTGGCGCGCGCCGGGCCACAGCGCCGCCACCTCCTCGGCCACCCGCTCGACCCCCGGACCGCAGGCGGCGAAGGGGGTCTCGGCGGTGCACGCCGGGCAGGCGGCCGGCAACGGCGCCGCGTACCCGCAGTGATGGCACAGCAGGCGCCCGGCCACCCGATGCTCGACCAGCCATGCCGTGCATTGCGGGCACTGGAGGCGGTGGCCGCAGGCCCGGCACAGGGTCAGCGGCGCGTAGCCGCGCCGGTTGAGGAACAGCATGGCCTGCTCCCCGGCGTCCAGGGTGGCGGCCAGGGCCTCGTGCAGCGCCGGCGAGATCCAGCGTCCCGGGGGCGGCCCGTCGGCCCGCATGTCGATGGCGGCGACGGCCGGCAGGGGCGCCCGGGCGTGGCGATCGGGAAGATGGAGGCGTCGGTAGCGTCCGGCGTCGGCGTTGGCCACCGTCTCCAGGGACGGCGTGGCGGAGACCAGAACGGCGGGGATGTCCCCAAGCCGGGCGCGCACCACCGCCATGTCGCGCGCGTTGTAGACCACACCGTCCTCCTGCTTGAACGACGCGTCGTGCTCCTCGTCGACGACCACCAGACCGAGATCGGGAAAGGGCAGGAACAGGGCCGAGCGCGCGCCGACCACCACGGCGGCCCGGCCCTCCGCCACCGCCCGCCAGGTGCGCCGCCGGCGCGCCGCCGTCAGGTCCGAATGCCAGAGCGCCGGCGCGGCCCCGAAACGGCGGCGGAAGCGGTCCAGCCACTGGGCGGTCAGGGCGATCTCCGGCACCAGCACCAGCACCTGGCGACCGTGCCGCAGGGCCTCGGCCACGGCCTCGAAATAGACCTCCGTCTTGCCCGAGCCGGGCACGCCGTCCAGCACGGTGACGGAGAAGCCGCCGCCGGCGGCACGCCGCAGGTCGGCGGCCGCCCCCGCCTGGGCGGGCGAGAGGGCGGGGCCCGGGCGCCGCCAGTCGGGGGCCACCGGCACTTCGGGCCCCAGGGTCACCGGGTGCAGCACCCCGGCGTCGGTCAGGCCGCGGACCACCGAAGGCCCCACCGCCGCTTCGCGGGCCAGCTCCGCCGCCGGGCGCGGCGGGCCGTCGGCCAGGACATCGAGGACCCGGCGGCGGGCCGCCGTCATGCGAACCTCCGGGGCATCGGCGGTGAGGGCGTAGGCCGTCATGGGGCGCTCCGGCCGCAGCGCGTCGGGGACGCTCATGACCATGCGCAGCACGGCGCCCGGCGCATGCAGCGTGTATCCCGCCACCCAGTCGACGAATCGGCGCGACACTTCGGGCAGGGACGGCACGTCGACGGTCCCCGCCACGTCCTTCAGCCGGTCCTCGGCGGCCTCGCCGCCGCCGGCCCCCCACACCACCCCGATGGCCGGCCGCCGGCCCAGGGGCACGTGCACGAAATCGCCGTCGGCCAAGGCGTTGCCGTCGGCGACCCGGTAGTCGTAGGGCCCCGCCAGCGGCACCGGCAGCAGCACGGCGACCCGGGCGCCGGGCCGGTGCCGGCCGCCGCCGCCGGACGAACTGGTACGGCTCGGAACCATGAGATACACTCTATAGCGCACGCCAAGGGGACAGGCACGGATGACCGGCAAGGGCAAAGACGGCACGGCCGCCGAGGACACCGGAGACGCCGCGGACGGACCCAGCGAGCAGCAGGTGGCCGACCACCTGCGCAACCATCCCGACTTCCTGGTCCGCCATCCCGATATTCTGGAGACCCTGGCGCCGCCGGCGCGGTGGAGCGGCGACGGCGTGGTGGACATGCAGCGCTACCTGCTCGACCAGATGCGCGGCGAGATGGGCGACCTGCGCGACTGCGTCCAGGACGTCATCGAGACCAGCCGCCACAATCTGTCCACCCAGACCCGCACCCATGCCGCCGTCCTCGCCCTGCTGAGCGCCAACGATCTGGAGCAGATGGTCCGCATCGTCGCCGAGGACCTGCCGCTGCTGCTGGACGTGGACGTGGTGGCGCTGGGCTTCGAGCGGACCCCGCCCGGCGTGGCCAAGCTGGTCTCGTCTCATGTCCAGCGGTTCGACGAGGGCTTCGTCGATCACCTCTTGGGTACCGACCATGACGTGGTGCTGCGCCGGGAGATGGGTGACGACGGCACGGTATTCGGCGCCGGGTCGGGCCTGGTGCAGTCTGCCGCCCTGGCCCGGGTGCGCCGGGGCGCCCAGGCGCCGGTGGGCCTCCTCGCGCTGGGTTCGCGCGGTCCGTCGGCCTTCCATCCCGGGCAGGGAACGGAGCTGATCACCTTCCTCGCCCGCGTGGTCGAGCGGTTGGTCCACCGATGGCTGGAGAGCCCGGCTTGACGGCTGCCGAAGGGGCGGTCCTGCCGGCCGAGCCGGCGGTGGCCGCCGCCGCCGCCGAGTGGCGTGCCTGGCTGGCCCATGAAAAGCGGGCGTCGGCCCACACCCTCGACGCCTATCAACGGGACTTGACCGCCTTCTTCCGCTTCCTCACCGACCACCTGGGGTACCCGCCCGGCTTGCGCGACCTGGCGGGCCTGACGCCGGGCGACTTCCGAGCCTACCTGGCGGCGCGCAGCGGCCGCGGCCTGGCCCGCACGTCGACCGCCCGCGCCATGTCCACGGTGCGCGGGTTCTTCCGCCACCTGGACCGCAACGGGCTGGTGCACAACGCCGCCCTGGCCAGCGTGCGCACGCCCAAGGTGCCCAAGTCGGTGCCCAAGGCCCTGTCCCGGGAGGAGGCGCTGGAGGCGGTGGATGCGGCCGGCGACCTCGGCGACGAACCGTGGATCGCGCGGCGCGACATCGCTCTCGTCACCCTGCTCTACGGCTGCGGCTTGCGGCTCGGTGAGGCGCTGGCGCTGAACCGGGGCCAGGCGCCGCGGGGCGATCGCCTCGTCGTCACCGGCAAGGGCAACAAGCAGCGGCTGGTCCCGGTCCTGCCGGTGGTGACCGAGGCGGTGGCCGACTACCTGGCGGCCTGCCCCTATCGTCCCGGCGACGACGGCCCACTGTTCCTGGGCGTCCGCGGCGGCCGCCTCAGCGCCGGCGTGGCCCAGCGCCAGGTGCGCCGTCTGCGCGCCCTCCTCGGGCTGCCCGATACCGCCACCCCCCACGCCCTGCGCCACAGCTTCGCCACTCACCTGCTGGCCGGCGGCGGCGACCTGCGCACCATCCAGGAGCTTCTGGGCCACGCCTCGCTCAGCACCACCCAGCGCTACACGGACGTGGACGCGGCCCGCTTGACCTCCGTCCACCGCGCCGCCCACCCCCGCGCCCGCGGCTGATACAGGCGCGCCTACGAACCGACTCGCGAAGCACCTTTGCTGCGCGCCGGAAAGCCCGCGCGGCGCCTGAGCGCCACCGCCTTCGCATGAAATGGCCCGAAGGGTCATTTCATTGGCGGGGCGGTATGAATCGACTACCGGTCGGTCTTCGGCACCAGGGCCATGGCCACCGGTCCGAGGAGGCCGACAGCGGCCAGCGAGGCGAAGGCCAGGCCCCACGACACCGGCGTCAGGGCGCCCCCCGTTAAGTCGAGGATGACCCCGAGGACCAGCGGCCCGAGGAAGGCGCAGCCGAACCCGACCAGGGAATGCACCGCCATGGTGGCGCCCTGACGCCCCTCGGTGGCGGCGGCCACGGCCCCGGCGGTGAGGGCCGCCGAATCCAGTTGTACGGCGGCGCTGTAGACCAGGGCCAGCACCACCACCAAACCGTAGGCCCATGGCGTTACGAATCCGATGGATCCGGCGAGCACCGCCGTTCCCACCATCACCGCCTGGATGACCCGGCGGCGGCCGAAGCGCACGCACATCTCGTTGCCCCCGATGCTGGCCACCATGGCGACCAGACCGCTGAGCATGGCCACGGTGGTCGGCACCGGGGCGCTCCCGATGCCTCCCGGCTGCAAGGTGACCGAGAAGGCCAGCAGGGCCACCAGCCAGGACCGCATGGCGAACAGCTCCCAGCAGTGGGCGCCGTAGCCGAGGATGTATCCCATGGCCGGCCGGTTGGCGAACACGGGCCGGAAATCCAGCAGGCGCGACGGCTCTTGCGGCGGCGCCGGCGGCACCGGGCGCAGGGCGACGACCAGCAGCGCCGCGACCGCCGCGGCGACGGCAGCCGCGGCGAAGGCCCAGCGCCACCCCACCGCCGCCGCCACTTCGCCGGCGACAAGGAAGGATGCGGCGGTGCCGAGGCTGAAGCTCGAGGTGTAGAACGACACCGCCCGCGACTGCCGCGGTCCTTGGTAGCGGTCGACCAGCACCTTGAGCCCCGGCATGTAGGTGGCGGCCAACGCGACGCCGGCGAGGGCGCGGAACAGGGACGCCGTCCAGAACCCCTCGGCGAGGCCGGCGAACCCGGCCGAAGAGGCCGCCGCCAGAACCGCGCCAAACACGTAGACCCGACGCGCGTCCACCCGGTCGGTGAGGGCGACCAGGACCGGCACGGCGGCGGCGTAGCCGGCGAAGTAGATGCCGGCGATCCAACCGGCCTCGGTGTTGGTGAGGCCCCATTCGGCGAAGAACACCGGCAGCAGCGCCGGAAAGGCGAAGACCCCGGTCATGGTCAGCACCTCGGCGGCACACATGGCGCCGATGAGAGATCGGTCGCTGGACATGGCGGGCCGACGCCGTCGCCGGGACTTGACCGCGGCCTTCTTGGACTAGGCGGCCCGGGGTCGAACCGTCGCCTCGATCTCCGCTCCGAGGCGATCGCGCGCGGATTCCAAGTCGTAGGTCGCCTGCATGCCGACCCAGAACTCCGCCGTCGTGCCGAAGTAGCGCGCGAGCCGCAGCGCCGTGTCCGGCGAGATGGCGCGCTTGCCGTTGACGATCTCGCTGATTCGCATCTGGGGAACGTCGATCGCCTTGGCCAGGGCGTACTGGCTCAGGCTCATTGGCGTGAGGAAGTCCTCGCGCAGGACTTCACCGGGGTGGGTCGGAGGGAAGTCGGCCATGGTCGGGCTCCTCAGTGGTAATCGACGATCTCCACGTCGTAGGCATCGCCGTTCCGCCAGCGAAAACAGACTCGCCATTGGTCGTTGATTCGAATGCTGTACTGGCCCTTACGGTCTCCGGAGAGTGCCTCCAGTCGATTGCCCGGCGGGGCCCGAAGGTCGTCAAGCCGCCGGGCGTTCTGAATCTGCGTCAACTTGCGGTACGTCACTTTCATGATGTCGTTCGGAAACCCTTTGACGAAGCGACGCTGCCACGCCGCCTCGGCCAAGGCATTCCGGAACGATCTGATCATGCACCATACTAACGTTCTTCGTTAGCTAACGGAAGGCGGTATGGCGATGCACGGAAAGCGTGGCCGGCGAATTCGAGGCGGTCATGCCTGCTTGCGGCCGTTGAGCCGTCGGATGGTGGCGGCGGCCTTCTCGGCGGCCCGGTCGAAGGTCTCGGCCCATTCGGGGTGCCGCCGCCGCAACGAATGGAGGCGGGCCCGGGCCCACGCCGACTCCTGAGCCAGGATGCCGAAGCCGATGGCCAGAAACAGGATTCCCTGGAGCACCGGCAGGACCAAGCCGACCACGCCGAAGATCACGAAGCCCCAACCGACGATCAGCTTGATCCAGCGCTTCACCGGCATCCTGCCGCTCCTTTGCCAAGCCCCGCCCATGGTACCAGACTACGACGCCGCTTCACCCGCGGAGGAACCCACAAGCGGGCCCTCACGTGTTTCCCGGCATCTTCTGTGTCGAGCGATCGGGTTCGTGCGTCGCGGATGTGTCTTTCAATGGCTGGCGCATGGCACGCGTCTGCACTATTCTGAACTGGTCAGACTGGTCAGGAGGCCGGAATGCAGACGTGGCAGCTTCAGCAGGCCAAGGCCCGTTTCAGCGCGTTGCTGCGCGATGCCAGCGAGCGCGGACCACAGGCGATCACGGTCAGGGGGCGGCCGGCCGCGGTCGTCTTGTCGACGGACGACTATGAGCGCCTTCGGGGACACAAGCCTTCGTTGGTGGCGTTCCTGCGCGCCTCGCCGCTGGTGGAGGTCGATTTGGACGTGGAACGGGACCGTTCGCCCGTGCGCGAGTCGGACCTGTGAGCTACCTTGTCGACACCTGCGCCCTGTCCGATCTTGTCCGCCCCATGCCAACGGGCACGGTCGTCGCCTGGTTCGAGACGATGCCGCCGGAGGCGCTGTACGTCAGCGCCCTGACCCTCGGCGAGATTCGGAAAGGGGTCGAAAAGCTTCCCGACGGACGGCGGCGTGCCCGCATCGCGGCGTGGCTGGAAGTCGATCTCCCGGCATGGTTCGAGGACCGCGTGCTATCCGTCGATGCCGGTGTCGCCGACGAGTGGGGCCGACTCCTGGCCCGCATCGCCCACCCACCGCCGGCCATCGACAGCCTGATCGCCGCCACCGCCTTACGCCATCGCCTCACCGTCGTCACCCGCAATGCCGCCGACTTCGCGACCACCGGCGTGGACATTTTGAACCCCTGGGAGACGTGACAAAGACGCCGAACTAGAGCACGGTTCGATCAAATCGACCCGATTTGATCGAACGGTCGTTCTCTAAACCATTGATTTCTAGAGCAATATCCGATCAAACGATTCCGTTTGATCGGATATTGCTCTAGTGGTCTGTTGGCGATGGACTCGGCAACGTCGCCATGCACCGACCAGTTCGAGGACGCCCTATAACCTCAGATCGTAAGCCTTGATCAACGTCCTGGCGTCCTCCGAAAGGCGCAAAGGGAAATCGCGATAGCGGTCGTTTGCGCCCTCCCGAGAGGATTGTTCGCAGAGGTCCAGAAAACGTTGATCTACCGGCACCTCCAAGAATCGGCAGATTTCTTGGCCGATGCGGCGGCCGTCAACGCACAGGTCGTGGTACCGGATCGTCAGCACCGATTTCGGAGACCTCATTCTCAGGTCCTCGACCCGGTGTTCATTGCGGACCCAGAACGTCAACAGCCTCTCCGGCGACTTCTTCCAAACCTCCATCCAACGAAGTCGCCCTCGCGCTTGTTGATACATGCTGCCAACCACCGCCGTCGGATGGCGAACGATGTGCAGGTACCGCGCATCCGGGAAATGTTTGCGAATGAACGGTCGTAGCTCGGGGTCTGCCTGTTGTACCGGCTTTTTGTCACCCGCCCATGAGAGGGGTGCCGGTTTTTGCGGCGCAACCGATCTTCGGAATCGAGCCAATGCGGCGAAGAAGATGTCCCGCGGCTGATCACTCGCCAACCACGGACCGAACGTAGCAAGCGTCCGCCGCATTCCGGCGGGTCCATCGTCGGCGTACGGTCGGGCGCCCGTTCCGCGGCTCATCTGGTAAAGCAGCCAGATCAAATCCGCTTCCGGTGCGACGAATACCAGCGGGTGGGCATTGAGCAGGTCCACGAGATGGGACGTCCCGGATCTCTTGTTGCCAACGATGAACAAAGGCCGGGTTTGCGATGCCGGCGGATCGATCATTCTCGACGTTGCCCCCTTGACCCATCCGTCGTCCCCGTCTCCGGCTGCTCAGTGCCTGACCACTCGTTGGCGGCGTGCAAAACGAAACCCAGGAGAGGCGTGCCGGCCTCAAATATGGATCGCGCGGCCGGCCACCGCGAGGGCGGCTTCCTTGACGGCCTCGGCCAGGCCCGGATGGCCGTGGGAGGCGCGCGCGAGGTCTTCGGCCGAACCGCCGAACTCCATGGCCACGACGGCTTCCTGGATCAGGTCGCCGGCTTCGGGGCCGACGATGTGGACGCCCAGCACCCGGTCGGTGGCCGCATCGGCCAGCACCTTGACGAAGCCGTCCGCATCGGCGTTGCAGCGGGCCCGCGAGTTGGCGCTGAAGGGGAATTTGCCGACCCGGTACTCGACGCCGGCCTCCTTGAGCTGCTCCTCGGTGCGGCCCAGCGCCGCGACCTCGGGCCATGTGTAGACGACGCCGGGGATGGCGTCGTAGTTCACGTGGCCCGCCTGACCGGCCAGGATTTCCGCCACCGCCACGCCTTCGTCCTCGGCCTTGTGGGCCAGCATGGCGCCGCCGATCACGTCGCCGATGGCGAAGATGCCGGCGACGTTGGTCTGGAACTCGGCGTCCGCGGCGACGAAGCCGCGCTCGTCGGTGGCGACGCCCACGTCCTCCAGGCCCAGTCCCTCGGTGTAGGGACGGCGGCCGACGGCGACCAGCACGATGTCCGCCTTCAAGGTCTCCGAGTCACCGCCCTTGACCGGCTCCATGGTGAGGGTGACCCCGGTCTTGGTCGCCTTGGCGCCGGTCACCTTGCTGGCCAGCCGGAAGGTCATTCCCTGGCGGGTGAGGATGCGCTGCATCTGCTTGCACACCTCGCCGTCCATGCCGGGGAGGATGGTGTCCATGAACTCCACCACCGTCACCTGGGCGCCCAGGCGCCGCCATACCGAGCCCAGCTCCAGCCCGATGACGCCGCCGCCGATGACCACCAGGGTCCGGGGCACCTTGGCGAGCGAGAGGGCGCCGGTGGAGCTGACGATGCGCTCCTCGTCGATGGGGACGTCGCGGACCGACCCGGCGTCGGACCCGGTGGCGATCAGGATGGCTTCGGTCTTGAGGGTCTGGGTCGTCTTGCCCGAGGTGACGGCGACCGTGTCGGCGGCGGTGATGCGCCCGCTGCCGACCACGTAGTCCACCTTGTTCTTCTTGAACAGGAACTCGATGCCCTTGGTGAGCTCGGCCACCACCTTGTCCTTGCGGGCCATCATGGTGTCCAGGTCCAGCTTGACCTTGCCGACGCCCACGCCGTGGCCGGCCAGGTCGTGGGCCGCCATTTCGAAGTGGTGTGACGACTGCAACAGCGCCTTGGACGGAATGCAGCCGACGTTGAGGCAGGTGCCGCCGAGGGCCCCGCGCTTCTCCACGCAGGCCACCCGCAGGCCGAGCTGGGCGGCGCGGATGGCCGCCACGTAGCCCCCGGGCCCGCCGCCGATGACCACCAGGTCGTAGTTCTCACTCATGGACAAATGCCGGCTTTCCTAAAGAAAAAATAAAAACTCGCATAATAAAATCAAATTCCGTTCGTAGATTTTGGCAATACAGACGTCTGATTTTGATAAACGTCCGTTGGTCGACTACCGTAAGCTTCGTCATCAGACAGAGGGCTACTCAGACGCAGGAAAGTCAACTGGCAAGGCATGTCGATGACAGGTGTCAGCGCGATCCTCAGCGGCCCGCTGTTTCGGATCTCAAGGGTGATGTGTCCCGTCCACCCCGGTTGAATCCACGGCGCCGTCTGATGCATCGTCAACCCGACGCGGGCGTAGGTACTACGTCCTTCGACAAGTCCGATCAGATGCTTGGGAACCGTGATTCTCTCGTGGGTCAGCGCAAGCACGAATTCATCGGGTTCGAGGACGAAGACAGGCCGTTTGCCGAACTTGTCACGCTCCTCGAGTATCTGTTCCGCCCACAATCCCGAACGGCCGATTGTTGACAGCCCTTCCGCAAGGGAGAACACGGCGCCAGGAGCATCGGTGAGTTTCGTGAAGGTCCGCCCCAATCGCAGATCGACCGAAGCCTCGCCCCACTGTCGATCTTCTATCGGAGGGTCGAATACGACTTCCCGGTTTTCGACCGCGCGCCGGATGTCCGGTTGAGCAAGAACCACCATGAGCCGCTGCGACCAAGCAGGCGCAAACCCTATGCCGCCAATGGCCGGTCCGAGGAAAGGTCGGCAAGGCCATTGGTCGTGAAAAACGAACCGTAAAGATGCACGGTTACACTGTCCGGCCCAAAACTCACAATTCTTCCAAGGATATAACCGCTTTCACCTTGAATATCGACCAAGCTTGCGGAGTCCGCGAATCCAGAAATCGGTCCTTGAATTGTCTCCACCGTGACCAGACGTTCGTCCGCGAACGGCCCAGGCTGAATATCGCATTGAATTTTCACCATTTGCCCGATTTCAAGCTGCGACATTTCGGTCCTCCCTATCCGCGTCCTACCGGCGATGGCCGACTAATCAGTCAAAGTAGAATCCATTCGCGAATCCCTGTCCATCCATTCAAGTCGGAAGGCTGCGAAATCCTCAAGCGTCCAGCATGATGCGCCGCGGGTCCTCGACGCATTCCTTGACCCGGACCAGGAACGACACCGCCTCGCGGCCGTCAACGATGCGGTGGTCGTAGCTCAGGGCCACGTACATCATGGGCCGCGCCGCGATGGTCCCGTCCTCGGCCACCATGGGGCGCTGCTGCACCTTGTGCATGCCGAGGATGCCCGATTGGGGCGGATTGAGGATGGGCGTGGACATCAGCGACCCGAACACGCCGCCATTGGTGATGGTGAAGGTGCCGCCCTGCAGCTCCTCCATGGCCAGCTGGCCGTCGCGGGCGCGGCGGCCGAAGTCGGAGACTGCCGCCTCCACCTCGGCGAAGCTCATGGCGTCGGCGTCGCGGATGACCGGCACCACCAGGCCCTGGGGCGAGCCCACGGCGATGGCGATGTCGTAGTGGTTCTTGTAGACCAGGTCGTCACCCTCGATCTCGGCGTTGACCGCAGGGAACTCCCTGAGGGCGACGATGCACGCCTTGACGAACAGGGACATGAAGCCGATGCGCACGCCGTGCTTCTTCTCGAAGGTCTCGCGGTATTGGTTGCGCATGGCCTGGGCGGCCGTCATGTCGATCTCGTTGAAGGTGGTCAGCATGGCCG
Organism: Rhodospirillales bacterium; assembly: GCA_028277795.1. GTDB lineage: Bacteria > Pseudomonadota > Alphaproteobacteria > Rhodospirillales > JANQFP01 > JANQFP01. The sequence goes on along the minus strand of JANQFP010000099.1, from coordinate 7,000 downwards.
CCGTGTTCTGCGCCTCCTTGAGGCGCTCGGCGATCCTGCGGCGCAGCCGGGTCATGCGCACCCGCTGCTCGCGGGGCCCTTCGGGCCGCGGCGGGTACTGGTCGCCCGCGCCCGGTTGCGGGGGTGCCGCAGCGGCGGGAGCCGGCGCGGCCGGCGCCGGGGCGGGTTGAGGGGCCGGGGCCGGGGCCGGTGCGGGCGCCGCGGCGGGCGCCGCCTGGCTCCGCTCCATGAAGGCCAGCACGTCCCCCTTGGTCAGGCGCCCGTCCTTGCCGGTGCCGGGAATCGCCGACGCATCCAGGCCGTGCTCGGCAACCAGCTTGCGCACTGCCGGCGACAAGGGCACCGACTCGGCCGCGGGCGCCGGCTCGGGCGGAGGCGCCGGTGCGGGCGGTGGCGCCGGTTCCGGCTCGGGGGCCGGCGCAGGGGTGGCGGCCGGAGCGGCCGCGGGTTTCGGCGCCGCCGCAGCGGCGGCGCCGTCGGCGATCCGTCCCAAGATGGCCCCCACCTGGACCTCGGCCCCTTCGGCGGCGACGATCTCGGTCAGGGTCCCGGCGGCCGGCGCATTCACCTCCACCGTCACCTTGTCGGTCTCCAGCTCGACCAGGGGCTCGTCGGCGGCGACGGCGTCGCCCACCGCCTTGAACCATTTCGCCACCGTGGCCTCGGTCACGGACTCGCCCAGGGCCGGCACTGTGATTTCCGTCGCCATGGTCTCCTCGGATGTGTCGCGTTGCAGAAACGGGGTGCCGGATCAGCGGGCGACCCGTTGGAAAGGTTGCGGAATGGACTCGATCTCGGCGCTCAGGGCCCTCTCGACCAGCGTCGCCTGCTCCTGCATGTGCACTTTGAGCAGGCCCGTGGCCGGCGATGCGGAGGCCTTGCGGCCCACGTAGACGGGCAGGTTGGGCCGCTCGGGGAACTCCTCGAGGATGTTGATGAGCCGCGGCAGCACGAAGGTCCAGGAGCCCATGTTGGCAGGCTCCTCCTGGCACCACATCACCTCGGCGTTGGGGTAGCGGGCGATCTGCTGGAGCACGCCCCGGCGCGGCCAGGGATAGAGCTGCTCGACCCGGACCAAGGCCACGTCGTCGATGCCCTGGTCGCGCCGCGACTGCAGGAGATCGTAGTAGACCTTGCCCGTGCACAGCACCAGGCGGCGCACCTTCTTGTCGGGCACCAGGCGGTCGCGCTCCTTGAGCACCCGCCGGAAGTGGGTGTCGGGACCCATCTCCGCCAGCATCGAGGTGGCGAGCTTGTGGCGCAGCAGGGACTTGGGTGACATCACGACCAGGGGCTTGCGGAAGTTGCGCTGGATCTGGCGGCGCAGGACATGGAAGTAGTTGGCCGGGGTCGTGCAGTTGACCACCTGGATGTTGTCTTCGGCGCAGAGCTGCAGGTAACGCTCGGGCCGGGCCGACGAGTGCTCCGGTCCCTGGCCCTCGAAACCGTGCGGCAACAGCATGACCAGCCCGGACAGCCTGAGCCACTTGGACTCCCCGGACGAGATGAACTGGTCGATGATCACCTGGGCCCCGTTGGCGAAGTCGCCGAACTGGGCCTCCCACAACACCAGGCTTTGGGGGTCGGCGGTGGTGTAGCCGTACTCGAACCCCAGCACCGACGCTTCCGAGAGCGGGCTGTCGATGACCTCCAGGCGGGCCTGGCCGTGGCGGATGGTGTTGAGGGGGATGTAGCGGTCCTCGTTGTCCTGGTCGACCAGGACCGCGTGGCGATGGGAGAAGGTGCCGCGCCCCGAGTCCTGGCCCGACAGGCGCACCGGGTGGCCCTCCACCAGGAGCGACCCGAAGGCCAGGGCCTCCGCGGTGGCCCAGTCGACACCCTCGCCGCTATCGATCATCTTTCGCTTGGCATCGAGCTGACGCAGGATCTTGCGGTTGGTGGTGAAGTCCTCGGGCGGGCGGGCGATGGCTTCGCCGACCTCGCGCAGGACCTCCATGGACACCGCGGTCTCGTCGTCGCGCAGCTCCTCCTCCTCGGTCAGGCTGACCAGCCCCTTCCAGCGGCCGTCCAGCCAATCGGCCTTGTTGGGCCGGTAGGACGCCGCCGCCTCGTGCTCCTGCTCGAGCATGCCGTGGAAGTCGGAGACCATGCGCGCCGCATCGTCCTCGGTCAGCACCCGTTCCCGCACCAGCTTCTGGGCGTAAACCTCGCGGGTGCTCGGATGCTGGGCGATGGTGCGGTACATGAGGGGCTGGGTGAAGGCCGGCTCGTCGGCCTCGTTGTGGCCGTGGCGGCGGTAGCAGAACATGTCGACGACCACGTCGCTGCCGAACTCCTGGCGGAACTCGGTGGCGATGCGGGCGACGTGGACCACCGCCTCCGGGTCGTCGCCGTTGACGTGGAAAATGGGGGCCTGGATCATCTTGGCCACGTCCGACGGGTAGGGAGACGAGCGCGAGAACGACGGGCTGGTGGTGAAGCCGATCTGGTTGTTGACGATCAGATGGATGGTGCCGCCCGTGCGGTACCCGCGCAGTTGCGACAGGTCCAGGGTCTCGGCGACCAGGCCCTGGCCGGCGAAGGCGGCGTCGCCGTGCAAGAGGATTCCCAGCACCTCGCGCCGCCCGGCGTCGCCGCGCCGGGTCTGCTTGGCCCGCACCTTGCCGACCACCACCGGGTTGACGGCCTCCAGGTGCGACGGGTTGGCGGTCAGGGACAGGTGCACCAGGTTGCCGTCGAAGACCCGGTCGGCCGACGTGCCCAGGTGGTACTTGACGTCGCCCGAGCCCTGCACGTCCTCGGGATTGCCGCCGCCGCCCTGGAACTCGGAGATGATGGCCACGTAGGGCTTGCGCATGACGTTGGCCAGCACGTTGAGGCGGCCGCGGTGGGGCATGCCGAGCACCACCTGCTCGACGCCCAGCTGGCCGCCGCGCTTGAGGATCTGCTCCAGCGCCGGGATCGTGGCCTCGGCGCCGTCGAGGCCGAAGCGCTTGGTCCCCGTGTACTTGATGTGCAGGAAGCGCTCGAAGCCCTCGGCCTCGGTCAGGCGCTCGAGGATGGCGCGCTTGCCCTTGTTGGTGAAATGGGTCTGGTTGCGGATGCCTTCGATGCGCCGCTGAATCCAGGCCTTCTCCTCGGGTCCCTGGATGTGCATGAACTCGACGCCGATGGCGCCGCAGTAGGTCTCGCGCAGGATGGCGAGGATCTCGCGGAGCGTCGCCGACTCCAGCCCCAGCACGTAGTTGATGAAGATGGGGCGGTCCATGTCGGCGTCCATGAACCCATAGGTCCTGGGGTCGAGCTCCGGATGGTGGGCCGAGCCGGACAGGCCCAGGGGGTCGAAGTGGGCGATCAGATGGCCGCGCACCCGATAGGTGCGGATCATCATCAGCGCGCGGATGGAATCGAGGGCCGCAGCCCGCGCCTGGTCGGCATCGAAGCGGGGCCCCACCACCGGCGCCGTCGACGGCAGGGGCGCCGCCGGGGCTGCCGCCTCGCCTTCGCCGCGACCGATGACGCCGCCGCCGTCGGGCGGCGCCCACGAGGCGCCGCGGAGCTCGGCCAGCACGGCATCGCCGTCGTCGCCCAGGTCGGCAAAGAAGGAGCCCCAACTCGGGTCCACCGAGTTGGGGCTCTCCAGATAGCGGGAATACAGTTCGGCGATGAACGTGGCGTTTGCGCCAGTCAGAAACGAATCGATTGTCGCACCCATAGCTCCGGCGGAGGCGCTGAAACGGACCAGCGCCTTCGCTCCCTGTCGGTCTACGGCGCGGTCATCCCTTCATCGCCTCGAGCATCGTTGTGCCGAGCGTCGCCGGAGAGTCGGCGACGGCGATGCCCGCGCTCCTCATTGCCTCGATCTTATCCCCGGCCGTGCCCTTGCCGCCAGAGATAATCGCGCCGGCGTGGCCCATGCGGCGGCCCGGTGGCGCGGTCAATCCGGCAATGAATCCAACGACCGGCTTCTTGGTCTTGGACTGCTTGATGAAGTCCGCCGCTTCCTCCTCGGCGGTGCCGCCGATCTCACCGATCATGACGATGCCTTCGGTGTCGTCGTCGCCGAGGAAGGCGTCCAGGCAGTCGATGAAGTTGGTGCCGTTGACGGGATCACCGCCGATGCCGATGCAGGTGGTCTGGCCGAGCCCGGTCACCGTGGTCTGATGGACGGCCTCGTAGGTGAGCGTCCCCGACCGCGACACGATCCCGATGTTGCCCGGCGTGTGGATGTGGCCCGGCATGATGCCGATCTTGCACTGGCCCGGCGTGATGATGCCGGGGCAGTTGGGCCCGATGAGCCGGCTGTTCGAGTCCATGAGAGCGCGCTTGACGCGCACCATGTCGAGCACCGGGATGCCTTCCGTGATGGTGACGATCAGCGGCACCTCGGCGTCGATGGCCTCGAGCATGGCGTCGGCGGCAAACGGCGGCGGTACGTAGATGGCGCAGGCGGTCGCACCGGTGCCCTCCACCGCCTCGGCGACGGTGTCGAACACGGGCAGGTCCAGGTGGGTGGTGCCGCCCTTGCCCGGCGTGACGCCGCCGACCATCCGGGTGCCGTAGGCGATGGCCTGCTCGGAGTGGAACGTTCCCTGGGCGCCGGTGAAGCCCTGGCAGATGACCTTCGTATCCGAGTTGACGATAACGGCCATTATGCGGCCTCCTTCACGGCTTTGACGACCTTCTGGGCGGCGTCCCCCAGGTCGTCGGCGGAAACGATGGGAAGGCCGGAATCGGCGAGGATCTTCTTGCCCAGGTCCACGTTGGTCCCTTCCAGGCGCACCACCAACGGCACGTTGAGGCTGACCTCGCGGGCCGCGGCGACCACGCCTTCGGCGATCACGTCGCACCGCATGATGCCGCCGAAGATATTGATGAGGATCCCCTCCACGTTGGGGTCGCGGAGGATGATCTTGAAGGCCTCGGTCACCCGCTCCTTGGTGGCGCCGCCGCCCACGTCGAGGAAGTTGGCCGGTTCGCCGCCGTAGAGCTTGATGATGTCCATGGTCGCCATGGCCAGGCCGGCGCCGTTGACCATGCAGCCGATGGAGCCGTCGAGGCGGATGTAGTTGAGGTCGTGCCGCGCCGCCTCCAGCTCGGCCGGGTCCTCCTCGTCCTCGTCACGCAGCTCCTCGATGTCCTTGTGCCGGAACAGCGAGTTGTCGTCGAAGTTCATCTTGGCGTCCAGCGCCATGACCTCGCCGCCGCCCGTCACCACGAGCGGGTTGATCTCGACGATAGAGGCGTCCAGGTCGATGAAGGCCCGGTACATGCCGAGGATGAACTTGACGGCCGAGCCCACCTGCTTGCCTTCGAGTTTGAGGCCGAAGGCCAGCTTGCGGGCATGATACGGAAGGATGCCGGTGGCGGGGTCGATGGCCACCTTGATGATCTTCTCGGGCGTCTTGGCGGCCACCTCCTCGATGTCCATGCCGCCCTCGGTGGAGGCCATGATGGTAACCCGCGACGTGGCCCGGTCGAGGAGCATGCCGATGTAAAGCTCGCGGGCGATGTCGCAGCCTTCCTCGATGTAGACCCGCTTGACCTCCTTGCCGGCGGGCCCGGTCTGGTGGGTGACCAGGGTCATGCCGAGCATCTTGTTGGCGGTCTCGCGGACCTCCTCGACGCTCTTCACCACCTTGACGCCGCCGCCCTTGCCCCGGCCGCCGGCGTGGATCTGTGCCTTCACCACCCACACCGGGCCGCCCAGGTCCTTGGCCACGGCTTCCGATTCGGGGGCGGTGTAGGCGACGCCGCCGCGCGGCACGGCGACGCCGTAGTTGGCCAACAGCTTCTTGGCCTGATACTCGTGTATGTTCATGGATACCGACCTATGTTCTTGCTTGGGTTCAGGTTTGGCGGCAACTCACAGCATGCCCTTGGTGATGTCGATGAGCCCGCGGACCGAATTGACCGAGTGATCGAACATGGCCTTTTCGTCGGCGTTGAGGTCGATCTCGACCACCTTTTCCACGCCGCCGGCGCCGATGATCACCGGGACGCCCACGTAGATGCCGTCCAGGCCGAACTCGCCGTCGCACCATGCGGCGCACGGCAGAACCCGCTTCTTGTCCTTGATGTAGGACTCCGCCATGGCGACGGCGGACGCCGCCGGCGCGTAGAAGGCGGAGCCGGTCTTGAGCAGGCCGACGATCTCGGCGCCGCCGTTGCGGGTGCGGTCGACGATGGCGTCCAGCTTCTCCTGGGTGGTCCAGCCCTTGGCCACCAGGTCGGGCAGCGGGATGCCGGCGACGGTGGAGTAGCGCACCAGGGGCACCATGGTGTCGCCGTGGCCGCCGAGCACGAAGGCCGTCACGTCCTCCACCGAGACCCCGAACTCCTCGGCCAGGAAATGGCGGAAGCGGGCGGAATCGAGGATGCCGGCCATGCCCACCACCATGTTGTGGGGCTGGCCCGTCACCTCGCGCAGGGCCCACACCATGGCGTCCAGCGGATTGGTGACGCAGATGACGAAGGCGTCCGGGCAGTGGGCCTTGATGCCCTCGCCCACCGCCTTCATGACGCCGGCATTGGTGCCGATCAGGTCGTCACGGCTCATGCCGGGCTTGCGCGGCACCCCGGCCGTGACGATGACCACGTCGGACCCGGCGATGGTGGCGTAGTCGTTGGTCCCCGCGAAACCGGCGTTGGCCCATTCGACGGGCATGGACTGGGCGATATCGAGCGCCTTGCCCTGGGGAACCCCTTCGATGATGTCGAACAGAACGACATCACCCAACTCCTTGAGCGCGATCAGATGAGCGAGCGTCCCACCGATGTTGCCGGCGCCGATGAGCGCGATCTTCTTGCGTGCCATGAACCTTCTCCCCCTGCGGATTCGATGGAAAATGAAGCCGCCGCGGCCGACGCCGCGGCGCAAAAAAACCTCCGGTTAGTACAGGGAATCCCGGATCAGAGCAAGCGGAGTCCGCTGCGCCCCCAGGGCAATCGAGTGAACAGCGGATAGGGAAAATTAACGGTTTGCTGATTCGACGGGACCATCGCAGTTGGGGAGGTGGTCATGTCGAACGAAGGGGAA
>JANQFP010000065.1 GCA_028277795.1 Rhodospirillales bacterium | reverse complement strand
GGGTCGATCCCCGCGCCTGCGGGGGAGCCTCCGACGCCCAATATACTATAATTATTCACTTTTGCAAGATCCCGCGGGGGAATTAGGGCTGAGCAAATTCCCGCCTTACGAGTATGACACCATCGACCTCGACCAGGGTCCGCGGTGGAAGCCCGAGCACGGCCAAGCTTTGGAGTCCGGCCGCGGACGGGTCTCGCCAGGTCATTACGATCGAACCACCGCCGATCTCCGAAAACCAGTCTTCCAACACCGACCAGATCCGCTCGCGGACACCTTTGGTCATGGTCGGGCTGGTGAACACGCCCGGGGCAATTTCCAACATGCACGAGGCCAAGAAGCCGCTGATGCGCGGGGCCACGTCACGGGTGACCACGACGGTCATCGGCATCGAACAGCTCCTTGATCTTGTCGATCATCGCATCGATCACCCGCTCCTTCCGAAACGTCCGTCCGGCCAGCCGGCGAACATGGCGTTCCAGCGTCACGTTGAGGTCCTTTTCCGCCTGTCGCACCGCCTGAAAGGCGATCGGCAATGTCGTGTTGTCGCGAAACAAGTCGGCGATATCGAGGACAAAGGCGTTCGACGAATCCTCGTGAATGAAGCCTAGTTGCGGGACCGTCGCCGTCGCCGCTACGGCGATCGCAGCGGCCGCTTCCACCGCCGTGGCGGCATGGTTGATCGCCTGGTTGGCGGGGTCGGCCGCCGTCGGATTCTGTCGGTCATAGCGCCGGCCGGCCCAAGTCACCCCGAATTTCTGGGCCAGCAGCTTATACATCTCCTTCATCCGCGCCCCCTCGATGCCGCGCAGCACCTCGATGTCGCGGTGGGGCAGGATTTCGCCGAGACGCCAGGCATACATCCGCCGGGCGATCGACAGGCGGGCATCATTCGCGTCGGCCCACACCCGCGCCTGACGGCGCGCCAAGCGGCTGTCGTCCGGTCCCAACGGCGGCGCGGTGTAGGCCCGCACGCCATCGTCGCCGACCGCCGCCAGGCCGGTGCCGTGCCGCGCCATCAGACGCAGGGCGTCGTGGCTGACCGAACTGCCGGGGCCTAGCAGAATAAGGGAGAGGGTCTGGAACGCAATGCTGTAGATGCCGCGATCGAGGTCTGCACTGCCGGCACAGGAGAACTTCAACGTGCCGTCCTCCACCCACAGCGTGCCGCGCGACAGCCAAATCAGCCCGTGGCGATCCACGTGCGGAATGCGCGCCGTTTCCAGTCCCAACCGCCCCTTGAGCATGGGTCCGCCGCTGCCTCCCCCGCCCTTTTTACGCCGGCGCCAGCAGGACCATGCCGAAGCCGAACGCCCGATGGCGGCCAATGCCGCGCGCCAGCCACTCGGAAAACCTGTCCGGGTCATTGACCGCAAGCATCCCGGTAAAAGTCACCTCCGGCCGTTGAAAGGTCCGGCTCGGCCGCTTATCGGCCGACGCCGCCGGCCGCGGCCCCTGGCGAAAGACCGAGACCGTGCGCATCGCCGCCACGCGGGCCTCGTGCAGGGTGGCGGCCCCGGACCGGGCGACCTGATCGGACAGCCACGCCAGGTAGACCGCTTGCCGGTCCGGCACCGGTCCGGCGCCGACTTTCGAATGTGCGGCGATCCAGGCGTCGACCTCGGCGCCGGGGTGGGTCAGGCCGCGGAAATCGCGCCCGACCACGCCGCGGCCGACGCGCACGATCGGACAGGTCGCGACCCGGAACCGCAGCGCCAACCCGGCGGGAAAGCGGTCGGGCATTCGCTTGTCTGCGGCCCGCGTCCAATCGAACACCCCCGCTGACGGACGTGGGCTCACCGCCTCGAGCGGCCGGCGGGCATAGGCCAGAACCGCCATCTCGGCCCCCTGCCCGGCCGGCGGGGACGGGTCGAGGGCGAACGGCTTCGGTGCCTCGGCCCCGAATTCCGCCGCAAACAGCGCGTGCAGGCGATAGCCGAGATCGTCGTCCGCCGCCCGGGATCGGCGCCCGGCCGCATAGACAGCGCGCGGGTTGACCGGCAGCCGCCACAGATAGATCGGCGCGGGCGCGCTCATGGCGACGGCTCCGGTCGGCGCGGGGTCACGGCGCCATGACCGACCAGCCGCTCGCCGTGATGAAACTGATTGCGCCAGTCGCGCCGGTCGACCAGGCGCTCGACCCGACGGTCGCGGCTGTCGGCGGCCTCCGCCCATTCGCCGGCCAGCGGCCCCTGGTCGGCGGACTGGCAAACCGGCCGACCGAGCGGAGCCGCGTTCGCTTGGCCGACCGCGCGGCCAAGCGCGTCCCGGAGATCCGCCGCCGCAAGGCGGCCCACCAGCAGCGGCGTCGCCGGCAGGCAACTCTTGCGGCCGATGAACAGCGGGCGCGCCGGTTCGTCGAGCGCCGCGGCAAGGTCGTCGAGGGTCGGCGGCTCGTCCGCCGGGTCGAGCGCCGCCGCCACCAGCACGGCGCTGTCGGCGCGGAAGTGACGATAGCGGATGTGGGTGGTGCGGGTCGCCTCGCCCTTGCCGCGGTCCTCGCGCTTACCCCGCGTGGTCCAGCCGCACTCGACCAGATGGTCTTGGCCCAGGTCCACGGTCTGGTAGTCGACCAGCTCGCGGCCCGCGCGCAGCGCCACGGCGCCGAACCGCAACCGGGCCTGCAGCCGCTCCAGACGGTCGGCGTCGCGATGATGCCAGCCGAGCGCGTTGGCGAACAGGCCGGTGATCTGGGCCAGGCCGGGCAAGCGCCGGGTGAAGCCGTTGTGGTCGATCATCGGCCCGCCGAACGCGATCAGCGGCGCTTCCAGGCGCAGGATCAGGAACCGGCGGTCGGCGTCACTCATGTCGGTGCCCCCGCAGCGATGCCGGCGGCCCAGCCCGCCAAATCGTCCAAGCTCTGCGCGTCTTCGGCCGGGATCAGGTCGGCCCCTTGGAGGGCGGCGATGCGGCGCTGTTCTCGCTGCTTGTAGACCTTATCGAAGGCCTCCAGATGGCTGCCCAGCGCCGCCATGGCGTTGGCGCGCAGGTCACCGCGCACCGGCACCGGGCGCAAGAACGCGTTGGCGAGCGAGCGCGGCTGGCGGCTGCCGGCCTCGATCACGATCGCCTCGGCATAGCTGTAAGGCGCGGTCGACCCCAGCTTGGCGCCGGGCGAGACCGTTGCGATCAGGTGGATCAGGTGCTCGACCACCCGGCCGGCCAGGCGGCGGTCGGCGCTTTCCCAGTCCTTCTGTTCGCAGCCTTCGAGATTGGAGACCAAAAGCGGCAGGTCGATCACGACATAGCCGTAGAACAGGCCGGAGGTCAGCTCCGACTGGTTGATGTGACCGCTGCCCAGCTCGCCCGCCTCTTGAACCAGATCGTCGACCGCGGTGAAGTAGTCCGGCTCCGCCTCGCTGCCGTGGACGGTAAACGCGTGGGCAACGTGGACCGCGGCATCCCCGCGCGCCAGGATGTCGGAGGTGACCATGCGGCCGAACAGGGCGGCGTCGAGCCCGGCGGCGCGCCGCAACGCCTCCAGATTGGCGCGATTGGCCTTCAGGAAGGTCTCGACCTCTTTGGACAGCTCTTTGTCGGTGCTGTCTTGGCGGAGGAGGCGGCGTGCCGTCGCGGTGATATAGTCGATTTCCGGCCGGCCCAGGACGATGACCTGTTCGGTCTTCAGCGGCCTGAAGCGTTCCTCAGCCGACTTCGACTCGGTTTCCGTCTTGGCAGCTTTCTCGGCTTTTTCCTTGCGGCTTTTCTCGGCCTTTTTGCTCAGGCCGAGCAGCTTGTTCTGAAGTTCTTCGAGAACCAGCACGATCCGATCGGCGTCGAAGCCCTCCTGTTCCAAAGGTTCGGCGATCTGCTCGATGAAGATTTGCCGCGAGCGAACCGAGAGCGCGTCGCCGGTCTCCTGGCCGAGGTTCTCCAGCGACCAATCATCGACCGTGCGGCGCCAATGACGTTTCAGGCATTGCGAGGAGATGCGGGTGCGCTCCGCCCCGCCGAACGGCAGGCGCTTGGCCATGCCGACATCGTCGCGGTTCAACAGAACGGCGGCATAGGGTGTCAGGGTGTGGATTTGCAGAAAACGGGGAGCCTGGGTCATGCGGCGATGTCCTCGGTTGGCGGCTGATCTTCGGATTTTTTGGTGGCGGCGCCGAAGTAGTCGCGCGCCAGGGACTGGGCCAGGCGAACCGCCATCCCACCGTCCGGGTTGAGATAGCGTTCGAACACGAAACGGCCGAACTGGACCCAGTCGGCAGCGCGGCCTTGGACCGCGAGCCAGCGGCAAACGATGCCGACTTCATGCGCCAGGCGGTCGTCCTCCGCGCGCAGCAGGCGAATGAAGCGCGGTTCGCTGTAGGTCGCCGTGGCGCCGGGGTCGGCCAAAACCGCGCCGGCACGGACATCCCGGGCGTGCGGCCCGGGCGCCATCCGCGCCATGCCGGCCAGGATGATCGCCCAGGCGCGCTCCCGCGGTTCGGATGGTCTCTGACCGCCGTCATCCCGAACGGTCCGGAGATCGTCGTGGACATGCTCGAGCAAGGTTCTCCAAAACACCGGCGGCAGCACCGGCGCCATCGGGTCCATCCGGCGCAGATCGGCCAGGGCACCGGCGCCGAGACTGTCCGGGTCCAGGATCACGCCAAGCGTGCCGATGGTTTTGGCGAAGGTCTTGGACCAATCGCCTGTTTCGGGCTGCGGTGAGTGCGTCTCTTCGGTCCTGTCGGTCATGCGGCGACCTCCGGTTCGGTCCCGGTGTCGGGGGGATCGGCTTTGGTCATGGGCAAAGCCTTGCGCAGGATGCCGAAGAACACCTGATGCGCCCGCGCTCGCGCGCGCTCCCGGCGCATCAGCGGCGACGGCAACTGGTCGACGGCGACCGCGAACACGCGTTCGGTCTCGGCGCCGAGGGCGACCTGCCAGGCGCGCTGGGCCGCGTGCTGTTGCTCGTCGTCGCCGTCGAATTCCGCCTCGGCCTGCGCCCACAAATGGTCGAAGAACATCTCGTCGATCCGGCGGTCGAGCAGATCGAGCCAGGCGCCGGCGCGCCGGTCGCGAAAGTCGGGCTGTTCGTCGTCCTTGCCGCCCTGCAGCAGGATCAGCAGCCCCATCTTATGCGCCAGCATCGCACCTTTGTCGATATCCTTGATAATCATTTGTTGGGAAATCTCATGAAGGACTTTGCGCTCTTCCGGTACTTTAAGGCGTTTCAGTGCCCCGTGTTTGGTCGCGGCCACGAAGCGCTCGTACAGTCCGTCGGTCTTGCCCTGACCGCGCACCAGCACGGCAAAGTGGACCTGTAGGGCGCCGAGCCGATCCTCGGGCCGCGGGTCGAGCGCTGCCCGCAGCTGGAATTTCTTCGGATCAAACAAGATGTCGGCGACCTTGCGATAGTGAAAGCCGCCGGCACCGACCGTCAGAGCCGTGGCGTTGTTGTCCGCGGTGATCGGAATCCAGGGATCACCGAGATTGCCGGCCGCCTGCTTGGCCGCGACCCTTGCCACTTTGCTGGTTCGACCGTAGGCGACCAGTGGGCCGTCCTCGGTCTCCCGCACCAATCGGATGCGACGGCAGATCTCGACAAAGTACGGGTCGAGGTCGGTGAGCGGCAGGCTGACCTCATCGTCCCACGGCTCGACCCAAAGCAGGGCGAGACCGTCGCGGTCACGAAAGTAGTCCTCGTTCGCGGTCAGGATCTCGTGTCGCTTGTTCAAAAGGATGTCGACACCGCGCCTGAACCGGCCCCCCCAACTCGGTGGTCCTTCGACGATATCGACCAAGGGCCGGCTCGCGAATCCTCCGTTCATTCTGGCAATACCGTAATTGCCTGCGCCGAGAAAGCCCTGCAGCGTTTGCAGATTCAACAACGCAAACACCCAATGGTGGGGTTCTGGCGTGCGAAAACGAAAGCTCTTCAGATCATGATTCTTGGCAGTGACGAGAATATCGAGGGCATCCGGCGTTTCCGCCAAGGGGCTGTAAGCCTTCAGTCCGCCCTTGCGGACGGGCGGTTGCAGGAAGGCGGGTTCGGTCAAGTCCTCAACCAGCAGGGACCACGCCGGCGCCGGTGCCAGCTTGCGGAGCAACCTGTCCCAAACCTCGGTGCTTGCGGGCGCCTCCGCGACACCCTCGTTGTGCAGCGCAATGGCCGCAAGCTGCGTCAAGAACTGGAACCAGGCTTGCCGCTGGTGGGCCGCCAAGCCATCGAATGATACAATGTCGGTCTCAGACAGGGTCGCGAGCACACCGGGCAACGTGAGGTATGACACCTCGCCGGTGGAAAGGGTGATCGGGAAGGTCGCATCAGATAATAGGCAGTTCTGCGACATATTGCCGGTCCTCCTGGAATTCACTTCTGTCTTGGATCGCCGACCGACCGGGCAGCACCTATCGGCGTCGCACGCGTGACGTGCGGCTGTTACGATAGGCGCAAGGGATCGCGCCGGCTTGCTGATCAGACCGCGGCATGTCGCCGCATCGGTCTCATGGCGCGTTTCGGCAACTGTTTCGGTGCCGGGGCCATGTCGCTACGGTCAACGGGGGCCGACGCCGGTTCCGTGGTTTTGGGGACTTGCGTCCCCAGGGTCAGGGGGCGTTGCCCCCCGACACCCCCCACCAGGGGTTACCCCCTGGACCCCTTTTAAAAAAGTGGGGGTCAAGGGGGATCATCCCCCTTGCGGGGGTCGAGGGGGCAGCGCCCCCCGCACGGCCGAAGGCCGCATCCGGCGCCATGCCGGTCAGTCCTTCTCCGCCGGCCGCAGACCCCAGCGGTCATAAACGAAGGGCATGTCCCCGAAGCGGAACGCGAGCCCATCGCCCCGGACGACCACCGCCTCCGGGGCGGCGTCCAAGGGCACCGCCTCGCCGACCAGCCAGCCGGGGATCGAGAAATCCCGGACCGGTGCCCCGAATGGCCCGGGCATCGGCTCCGGCAACACCGCCCGCCGGTTATCGAGACCAAGCCGCGTGCGGATACCCCCAGCCGTTTCGTCCGAAACGACCGGCTCCGGGTGGTCGGTCCATTTGATCGAATTGGCGAACGCCACGTTGGACGTTGCGCTGGCCTGGCCCGTGATCGCCATCCAATGCTGAACCCAGTCGCCGCCGAGCGCTTCGGCCAGCGCTCGCCGCTGGTCCGGATGGGTCGCGGTTTCGACCAGGTCCCGGTTCATGTCGGGAATGATCCACCGCGGCTTTTCCGTGAGGAGACGCCTGGTCGCCGCCAACACGACCAAGTCTTCATAAACCGAACCAAAGCCGAGCGGCTGTCGCCCGGCCGACCGCACCGCCGGCGCGATCACCGTCAGCCGAGCGGTCTCGAACCCGACCGGCCGGTCCCGAACATGTCGGTGCAGCCGACCGATCCGCTGGAGCAGGACATCAACCGGGCACAGGTCCGAGACCATCCAGTCGGCATCCAGATCGAGCGATTGCTCGGCGGTCTGCGTCGTGACGGCGATCACCCCGCCGACCCCTGCGGGCTTGCCGAGTGCCTGCTCCAACGCGATGTCAAGCAATTTTCGATCATCGACCGCATAGCGGGCATGGTGCGGCGCAGCCAGCCCTTGACAGCGGACCAACAGTGCTGACCCCGCACCGAGCCGCTCTTCCAGCGCGGCCTGCACGGCGATGGCGTCGGCGACCTTGTTGCGAATGATCAAAACCCGGGCACCGGCGGCCGCCGCCTCGGTCGCCCGCGCGACCAACGGCGACAGATCAGCGGCCGCCTCATGCAGGCTGAGCTCGACCGTCTTCGGTTGACGCCCGCAGGGGTCCGACGAGACCGGCGGAACCGCGCCGACGCTGGCATGCAGCGCCGGGTACCGGGTTGCGAGCGCCGTTTCGAAGCTGAGCCTCGCCCGCCCGTCGCCGGTCACCAGCTTGGTCCGCATGTCGCCGCCCAAGGTCGCCGACATCAACAGCGCATAGCCGCCGGCGGCCCGGTGCTGATCGAGCACGCCACGCAATAACCGATCCATATAGGGGTCCGAGGCATGGACCTCGTCGATCACCAGGAGCTGGCGCAACATCGCGCTGGAGCGCAAGTGGGCGTGTTTCACCTTAAGGCCGCCCAGCAGGAGCTGATCGATGGTGCCGACCATCACCGCACCGGCCAGGTAGCGCCGCGGCTGCTCGACCGCCCAGCCGCGGTCATGAAAGTGATCGCCCCGATCGTCCGGCCATTGCACGCGAAACCGCGGCAGCGCTTGCCCTTCGGCGTCATCGACCCGGAGATAGCCCGGCACCGCCAGTCCGACCGGTGGCGCCGCCGGCCCGAGAATCCGGGCGAGGTCGCGCTGCAACCTGGCCTGGATCTGCGTCGCCGAGGCGCGGGTCGGAAGCGCAAAATAAAGCCCGTCGACCTTGTCGTCCCGCAGCAAGCGCAGGAAATGCAGGATCGCCGCTTCGGTCTTGCCCGAGCCGGTCTCGGCTTCCAGCACCATGACCTGGCCACCGTCCGGGCAGTCCGCCTCGAGGATCGCCGCCTGAGCCGGGCGCGGTGTCTTGCCGTCGAACAACGCCGCAAAGGAAAAGTCCAGGCCCCGTGCGGCGCGGCGACGGTCCCCGGGATCGAGGTGTCGGGCCGTCACCACCGCCGCCGCCTGCGCGCGGGAGAACGCCATCCGATCGCCGCCGCCCGGCATCTCGTCCGGCGCCAAAGGATACCGGAACACCGTATCATCCGACCCGAGCCAATCGGTCAGGACCACCAGGCCGGCGAACGCGTGCAGGAAGCGCGGCGCCTCGGGCAACGGCGGGCCGCCGGTTTCGAACGCGCGCGGGAACCACCGTCTGATCCCCGCCGCCACGGCAGCCGCTTCGGCGATCGGGTCGTAGTCCGGATTTGCGCCCCAAAGCGGAAAATCATCCGCAAGGAACGACGATTCCCCGGGTGGCCCGCCATGGTGTCCGAACACGGCGCGAAGGATGTCCTCAAGCGCCGCCGGGTTGTCGCACTCTTGGCACCAGCTTTCCCAAGTGGTCCAGCCGATCGCGTCCTTCATTGCCCGGTTCAATGGCTTGAAGGTCTTCTTCCCAAGATTGGACCCACCAGCAAACAGCAACGACACGATCGGTCCGATATGCCCGGCCTGTTTCCCTGTTCGATCATGTATGCGGTTTTGAAACCCGTTATTGACCTTGCCGATGTCATGCACGGCCACCAACGCGCACAGGCGCTGGCTGGTGACCTCGTCGAAGGGCGCATCCCGCTCGGCCAACCGCGCCAGCCGCCGGTTGATGGTCGGCAGGCGCAACAGCGCCTCCATCACCGCCGCGACGTCGGCGCTATGGTCGATCAGAGATAGGTATCGATCGCGAAAACTGTAGCTTCGCTTCGCCATTGCGATCACATTTTCGGCCAACGCGAGCCTCCCGCGGACGCCATTAACAGATGTAGCACTTCATGGTTTCTCTACTACAGTTCTTGCGTTTCTCCTCACATCTGGTCTAGACAGAAACCAACTGGCGGCGCGGGTAGATGGGGGCATACGGCGGTACGAGATGGCCACCGGCCCTGCCGTATGCCCCCATCTAGACAGAAACCATCCGGTGGCCCCGGGCCCCTTCGGATCAGAAGGTGGGCATCATGCGGCCTCCGGCAGGCGTTCGAGGTGGACGTGGAAG
>JANQFP010000046.1 GCA_028277795.1 Rhodospirillales bacterium | reverse complement strand
CGGCGCGCCGCGCGCCTGGCCGTATGGTCTCGGAAGGCCGTCGTATGGGCACCTTATGTCTCATCCAGACCACTAGAATCACCGCACCGCGCAAATTTTGTGCAGCGCACCACGCCAAAAGATGATAATGGTTGACGCCTCTTTCGACTTGGCCGATGAAAGAGGCACACTCGGGGTAAGCCCAGCATTGGACTGCATTGAGGGACGGGATCAACGCCCGCGCCCCGAGGGTTTTTTTGCGGCTGCGAGCCGGTTCCGGCCCTGGGCCGGGAGTTGCCGACCAAACGCAGGGGGAAGGGCCCGCGCCATCCCCGAACTGAATGGGTGAGGGACATGACGATACCTGACAAGGTCCTGGAAACACTGAAGGAACGTCGCGAGAAGCAGCTTGCCCAAGGCGGTCCCGACAAGATCAAGAAACGGCACGAGAAAGGTCTGTTGAGCGCCCGCGAGCGTCTCGACGCCTTGTTCCAGCCCGGCACGTTCCAGGAAATCGGCGTCCACGTCCGCCACCAGTGCACCCACTTCGGCATGGAAAAGAAGGAATTCCCCGGGGAAGGGGTGATCGCCGGGTCGGGCTACGTGGACGGCCGCCCGGTGGTCGGCTTCAGCCAGGACTTCACGGTGGTCGGCGGCACGCTGGGCAAGATGCACGCCCGCAAGATCATCCTGGCCCAGGAGTTCGCCCTGAAGACCGGCGCGCCGGTCATCGGCATCCAGGACTCCGGCGGCGCCCGCATCCAGGAGGGCGTGGACGCCCTCTCCGGCTACGCCACGGTGTTCTACAACAACGTGCTGGCGTCCGGCGTGATGCCGCAGATCGCCATCATCGCCGGGCCGTGCGCCGGCGGGGCGTCGTACTCGCCGGCGCTGATGGACTTCATCATCATGACCAAGTCCAACGCCCAGCTGTTCATCACCGGGCCCCAGGTGATCAAGGCGGTGACCGGGCGCGAGGTCAGCATGGACGAAGTCGGTGGCGCCATCATGCACGCCACCGTCAGCGGCAACGTCCACTTCGTTGCCGAGGACGACAAGCACGCGGTCCAGATCGCCAGGAAGCTCCTCAGCTTCCTGCCCTCCAACAACACCGAGGACCCGCCGCACGACCCGACCCCGACCGTGTCCATGGCCGAGGACAACGAGATCCTCAAGCTGGTGCCCGGCGATCCGTCGGAGCCCATGGACATGGGCGCCATCATCCGCCGCCTGGTGGACAAGGGGGATTTCCTCGAGGTGCACCAGGGCTTCGCCCAGAACATGATCGTCGGCTTCGGCAGGGTCGAGGGCATCGTCTGCGGCTTCCTCGCCAACAACTCCATGGTCAAGGCGGGGTGCCTGGACGTGGATTCCTCGGACAAGGGGGCGCGCTTCATCCGCTTCTGCAACGCCTTCAACATCCCCATCGTCACCTGCGTCGATGTCCCCGGCTTCCTGCCCGGCATCGAGCAGGAGCGCGGCGGCATCATCCGCCACGGCGCCAAGATGCTGTTCGCCTACTCCAGCGCCACCGTGCCCAAGATCACGCTGATCATGCGCAAGGCCTACGGCGGCGCCTACATCGCCATGTGCAACCAGGAGCTCGGTGCCGACGTCATCTACGGCTGGCCGACCGCCGAGGTCGCGGTGATGGGGGCCGACGGCGCGGTCAACATCCTCTACACCAAGGAGCTCAAGGAGGCCGAGGACGCCCAGGCGCGCCGGGCCGAGCTGGTGGCCGAGTACCGCGAGCAGTTCGCCTCGCCGTATCTGGCGGCATCGCGCGGCTACGTCACCGACGTGATCGAGCCGCAGCAAACCCGCCCGGTGCTGTCCATGGCGCTGCGCAGGTTGCTCACCAAGCGCGAGACCCGGCCGCCCAAGAAGCACGGCAACATCCCGCTGTAGACTCCATCCCGCCCGCGGGCCTCGGCCCGCCCGAAGCGATCGAGGAAAACCATGGGAGATGTGATCGTCCAATCCCTGTCGATGTACGGCCTGATGATCTGCGTGGCCGTCCTCGCAGCCGTCCTCATCCGCCTCATCGTCATCACCCTGGAGTGGGTGCACCGTCAGCAGGCGGCCAGGAAGGCCAAGGCCGCGCCGGCGCCCGTCGCCGCGGCCGCGCCGCCCCCGGCGGCGGCGGTCCCGGACATGTCGGCGGACGACTTGGCCGCCATCTCGGCGGCGGTCTACGCGATTGTCGGCGCCCATCGCCTGGTCCGCGTGGAGCTTCCGGCGTACGGCGCCGGGTGGCGGGCCGCCGGCCGCATCATGCATCACACGTCGCACGCGATTACCAGGGGCCCCAGGCGCCCCAACCCCTAGTCCGTTGGAGACCGAACTCATGGAAAAGACGTTCAAGATTACCGTCGATGGCCGCCCCTACACGGTGACCGTGGAAGAGGTCGGTTCGTCAGGGGAGGGCTCGATGTACGGCGATACCGGCGCGGTCGCCAGCTCGGTCGCCCCAGCGCCCGCCGCGCCGGCACCGGCCCCGGCCGCCGCGCCGGCACCGGCCCCCGCCGCCGGCGGCGCGGGCGACAAGGTCGCGCCCCTGGGCGGCGTGATCGTCGAGATCAGCGTCAAGGTGGGCGAAGCGGTCACCGCCGGCCAGCAGGTCGCCATCATCGAGGCCATGAAGATGAAGACCGTCATCGCGTCCGATCACGACGGCACGGTCTCGAACATCGCGGTGAACGTGGGCGACGCCGTCGATGCGGGCCAGGTGCTGATGACCATCTCCTGACTTCCTCACACCGTCTCGGACCGCGAAAGGGGTCGTCATGGGCGATATCGATTTCCTCCAGATCTTCCAGGGCGTTGCGACGCTCGCTGACTCCCTGTCGGCCGAGCCCGACGTCGCCTGGGGACGAATAATCCTGATTGCCACCGGGCTGGCGCTCATCTACCTCGGTATCAAGGGCGTGCTCGAGGCGCTGATCATGGTCCCCATGGGCCTCGGGATGTGCGCGGTCAACGCAGCCGTCATGTTCGTGCCCGAGACCATGCTGCTGGCCGACCAGGTTCCCACCGACGGCTCGCTGGGCAAGGGCACCCTGTTCCTCAATCCCCTGGTGTCGGAAGGCGAGAAGTGGATCGGCATCCTGCAGATCCAGTGGCTGCAGCCGGTCTACTCCTTCACCTTCTCCAACGGCCTCATCGCCTGCATGGTGTTCATGGGCATCGGCTCGCTGCTCGACGTCGGCTTCGTCATGGCGCGGCCGTTCCGCAGCATGTTCATCGCCATCTGCGCGGAGCTGGGCACCGTGATCGCCTTCCCGCTGGCCGTCTGGTGGGGCTTGCCCATCGCCGATTCCGCGGCCACCGCGACCATCGGCGGCGCCGACGGACCGATGATCCTGTTCGCCGCGCTGATGCTGTCCGAGGACCTGTTCGTTCCCATCACCGTGGTCGCCTACCTGTACCTCGGCCTGACCTACGGCGGCTATCCGTACATGATCAAGGCGCTGGTTCCCCGGCACATCCGTGGCATGAAGATGCCCCCGGAGCAGACCCGCGAGATCACCCCCGACGAGAAGCTGGTGTTCGCCGTCGTCGCCATGGTCTCGCTGTGTATCCTGTTCCCCGTGGCGGCACCGCTGTTCTTCTCGCTGCTCCTCGGCGTGGTGATCCGCGAGAGCGGCCTCACCCACTACCACGAGGTGTTCAGCGGCCCCATCCTGTACGGCGCCACCTTCTTCCTCGGCCTGCTGCTGGGCGTGCTGTGCGAGGCCAGCGTCATCCTCAAGCCCGAGGTCCTGATCCTGCTGGTGATCGGCATCCTGGCCCTGTTCTTCTCCGGCCTGGGCGGGCTGCTGGGCGGCTGGGTGCTCTACTTCGCCACCGGCAAGAAGTACAACCCGGCCATCGGCATCGCCGGCGTGAGCTGCGTGCCGACCACCGCCAAGGTGGCCCAGAAGACGGTGGCCGAGGTAACGCCCGACGCCATCATCCTGCCCCACGCCCTCGGTGCCAGCATCAGCGGCGTCATCACGTCGGCCATTTTCGCCGGCGTGCTGATCACCGTGGTGCGCGCCTCCCAGGGCATGTAACGGGTGGCCGAGCCGCTGCCGGGCGGCAAGAAACGACGGAGGCTGCCGAGGGCCGCCTACTGGGCCCTCGGCGGCGCCGTTGCCTTTATCGGCGCCGCCGGCGCCAACCTGCTCAGCCAGCAGTTCCCCATCGACCAGCGCCTGTTCATCTGGGTCGGTGGCTCGGTGTTCATCTTCGCCGGCCTGTACATCCTCTCCCAGGGCACCCGGTCACGCGCCGCCGAGAACGAGGACGACGACGACGGGTGAACAGCGGTCGCCGGCTCGAGTCGGCGCTCGGCAAGAAGGGCAGGAAGGCGCAGGGCGGAAGGCCTGTCCGCGGGGCGATCGAAAAGTCAGATCATTTCAAAAGGGTCTCCAGCTTCGCCAGTACGTCGTCCACCACGGCCGAGGGCGCCGTGTCGGCCTTCGAGGCGCTGCGCGCCCGCCAGTCGAGGCTCTTGATCTGATCCGCCAGGACGACGCCGGAAACCTTGAGCCCTCCGGGCAAAGATGTCTCGAAAGGGTAGCCCTTTTCCTTGCTGGTGATTGGACACATGAGCGCGAGGCTCGTCGCTTGATTGTACGCTTTCGGCGAGAGGACCAGCGCCGGCCGATGTCCGGCCTGCTCATGGCCGGCCTGCGGGTTGAACGTCAGCCACACGAGATCGCCGCGCTCGGGGACGTAGCCCTGCTTGCGCCCTACCATTCCTCACGACCGACCGGGCGGCCCGTGTCTGTCTCGCCATGAAGATTGCCCGGGCGAACCTCGGCAAGGAGGCCGTCGAGGGTGTACCCCGGCTTCGACAGGACGATGCTATCGCTGCCGGCAATGATCTCGATGGGCGAGCCTTCCTTCACACCGATCTGCTCGGCCAAGGCTCGGGGAATCCGCACCGCGAGGCTGTGCCCCCATTTCGACAAATGCGTTCTCATATCGTGGCCCCGCGACCTCACGTATCTACTTTGAATATACAGAAGGAAAGCCGGCATATCGAGTCTCATGCTTGAACTCCTCGACACCGGCCACCCCGTTGCCTGGGGTGGCGCCAAGTGATAGGGTCCGCCGCCTCTCCACCAAACGCACCGTGCCAAGAACAAACGCCATGAAGATCAACGGCAATGCCGTCCGTCCGGGGATGGTCATCGAGCACCAGGGCCGCCTGTGGCGGGCCGTGCGCATCCAGCACACCCAGCCCGGCAAGGGCGGGGCCTACCTGCAGGTGGAGCTCAAGGACATCCGCGACGGCACCAAGCTCAACGAGCGGTTCCGCTCGTCGGAGACGGTGGAGCGGGTGCGCCTCGACCAGAAGCCCTATCAGTACCTGTACGCCGACGGCGACATGCTCACCTTCATGGATGCCGAGACCTACGATCAGATCACCGTCGGCGCCGACATGGTCGGCGAAGGACAGGTACCGTTCCTGCAGGATGGCATGACGGTGACCATCGAGAGCTACGAGGACTCCCCCATCGGCGTGCAGCTTCCCGATTCCGTCGTCCTCGAGGTCACCGAGGCCGATGCCGTGGTCAAGGGCCAGACGGCCTCGTCGTCCTACAAGCCGGCGGTCCTGGAGAACGGCGTCCGGGTCATGGTGCCGCCCCACATCGAGGCCGGCACCCGCATCGTCGTCAGCACCGCCGACGGCACCTATATGGAACGGGCCAAGGGCTGACGCCCGGCCGCGATGCCCGTCCAGTCGGCCCTTCTCAACGTCATGGTCGGTGCCGCGCGCAAGGCGGCGCGCCGGCTGGTGCGCGACTTCGGCGAGGTGGAGCAGCTCCAGGTCTCCAAGAAGGGGCCGGCCGACTTCGTGTCCATCGCCGACACCACGGCCGAGCGGACACTGCGCGCCGAGCTGAGCCGGGCGCGGCCCCACTACGGGTTCCTGCTCGAGGAGCACGGCGAGGTGCCCGGGCGCGATACCTCGAACCGCTGGATCATCGACCCCCTGGACGGCACCACCAACTTCCTGCACGGCATCCCCCACTTCGCCATCTCCATCGCCCTGGAACGGGACGGCGAGCTGTTCGCCGGGGTGATCTACGAGCCCGTCCACGACGAGATGTTCGTCGCCGAGAACGGCCAGGGCGCCCATCTCAACGGCCGCCGCCTGCGGGTGTCGGCGCGGCGCACCATGGCCGAAGCCATCTTCGCCACTGGCATCCCGTTCATGGGCATCCGCGACCACGAACTGTTCCTGCGGCAATTGCGTGGCGTCATGGCGGTGAGCGCCGGCGTCCGCCGCTTCGGCTCGGCCGCGCTCGACCTCGCCTACGTGGCCGCCGGGCGCTACGACGGGTTCTGGGAGAACGGGCTCAATCCCTGGGACATCGCAGCCGGCATCGTGCTGGTTCGCGAGGCCGGCGGGTTCGTCAGCGACCACGACCGGGGCCACGGCATGATGGGCTCGGGGGACATCCTGGCCGCCAACGACCACCTGCACGCGCCCCTCGCCGCGATCCTCCGGGAGGCCGCGCAGGCGCCGTCCTGAGCGGCGGCAATGACCGCTGCGCGGCCTTTTGTCGAGCCGGGCAAACCAGTTGTGCCGTCGCCGGCCCTTGGCTATGTTGGCGGCCGGTGGCCGGTCGGCCCCATGCGCCATCGGCCGCCGCGAGGGGGCTTTAACGCGACGATGAGAACTCGACCAGGTACTGCCGGCGCCGCCCTGCGGCGCGCACCCGTCATCGCCGTCCTGCTCGCGGCGGCGTGCCCGGCGGCGGCTCAGCAGGCCCCCTACGACAGCGGCGACGGCCGCGTGACGGTCGATTTCAGCGTCATCGAGCAGGACCCTGCCGCCGCCCCGCGCTTGCGCGTGCAAACGCCCGGGGACCGTGCTCGCCTGCTCATGCCCGGCGTCAAGGCGCCCGGCTCCCAGCTCCACGTGAAAGCGACCGGCGCGGCTGCCCCGGCGCCGCGGCGCCCGTCGGCGCCGTCGCCGGCTCCGGTGACAGCGCCGCCATCCCCGCCGCCGGCGCCCGTCGCCGCGGCCCCGGCCGCACCGCCGCCCGGTCCGGCGACGGCGCTGGCGCCCAAGCCCATGGCCAAGCCGAAACCGAAACCCGAACCGGCACCGGCGCCGAAACCGATTGCCAAACCGGCCCCGAAGCCGGCCGCCAAGCCGCCCGCCCCACCCGCGGCCAAGCCGGCCCCGCCGCCCGAGGCGCCGCCGCCCCCTGTCGTTGCCGCCACCGAGTCGGCGGCCGCCAAACCGCCGCCACCCGCACCGGCTCCGGCACCCGCACCCCAGCCGGTGCCGAAGGTGGTGATCCAGGATCCGCCGCCGCCCCCGCCGCCGGCGATCACCGCGAAGCCGCCCATGGCATCGGCACCCGTGGCGCCCCCACGGCAGACGGCGGCCATCCCGCCACCCGCCACGCTCGAGCCGGGGCGTGCCGTGCGCTTGGAGTTCGCCCCCGACGCCACCAAGCTCCCCAGCCCGTCGCGCGATCGCCTGGCCAGCCTGGCCAAGCGCTTGGCCGACCAGAAGGACTTGAGGCTGCAGCTCCTCGCCTATGCCGGCGGCGAGGGATTGTCGGCGAGCAAGGCCCGGCGGCTGTCCCTGTCGCGGGCCCTCGCCGTACGTTCCTTCCTCATCGAGAGCGGCCTGCGCAGCACCCGGATCGACGTCCGGGCGCTGGGCAACAAGACGACGGAAGAGCCCATGAATCGGGTCGACGTGGATGTCGTCGAGCGATGACCTGACCGCCGCCGACCGCGAGCCGGCCGGCGCCGCCACCCCCATGTCGCGGCCCGGGCGCGTCCTGGTCCGCATGTTCCTGTTCGTGGCGGCGGTCGGCGGCGGCGTCGCCCTGCTGTACGAGCCCCTGCGCTCCGCCTTCATGGCCAACATCCCGATCAACGGATTGATCCTGGGTATCCTGGTGCTGGGCATCCTGTACAACTTCCGGCAGGTGCTGCGGCTCTACCCGGAGGTTCATTGGATCGACAGCTTCCGGCGCAGCGAGGCCCCGGGGGCCGAAAGCGCGACACCCCGCCTGCTGACGCCCATGGCCACCATGATCGGCGAGCGCAAGGGCCGTCTCAGGCTGTCGGCCCTGGCCATGCGCTCCCTGCTCGACGGCATCGCCTCGCGCCTCGACGAATCCCGCGACCTGTCGCGCTACACCATCGGGCTGCTGATCTTCCTCGGCCTGCTCGGCACCTTCTGGGGCCTTCTCGAGACGGTGTCGTCCATCAGCGACGTCATCGCCGGCCTCACCGTGGCCGCCGGCGACGTCACCTCCATCTTCAACGACCTCAAGGCCGGCCTGCGGGCGCCCCTGGGCGGCATGGGGACGGCCTTCTCGTCGTCGCTGTTCGGCCTCGCCGGCTCCCTGGTCCTCGGCTTCCTGGACCTCCAGGCGGGCCAGGCCCAGAACCGGTTCTACAACGAGCTCGAGGAGTGGCTGTCGAGCATCACGCGGCTGTCCAGCGGCAGCGTCGGCGGGGACGGCGAACAGGGCGTGCCGGCCTATGTCCAGGCGCTCCTGGAGCAGACGGCGGAGAGCCTGGAGAACCTGCAACGGACCCTGGCCCGCGGCGAGGAGAACCGGATCGCCGCCAACGCCCACCTGATGGCGCTGGGCGAGAAGATCGGGACCTTGACCGATCACATGCGCACCGAGCAGACCCTGATGATGAAGCTGGCCGAGGGTCAGGCGGAGATGCGGCCGCTGCTGACCCAGTTGGCCGAGTCCCGGCTGTCGGCGGACGGCGGGCTGGACGAGGCGACGCGCACCCACATCCGCAACCTTGACGTCTACGTGGCGCGGCTGGTGGAAGACGTGGGCACCGGCCGCGACGAGATCATCCAGCAGGTGCGCAGCGAGATCAAACTGCTGGCCCGCACCATCGCCGCCGTCGCCGAAGAATCCGAGCGCCTGTAGACGGCGCCGCCGGCCCCGGGAGGACAGACCGAGACCCCGCCCATGGCCACCCTTGTCCGCAGAACCGACCGGCGCACGACCAACATCTGGCCGGGCTTCGTCGATGCCCTGGCCACCCTGTTGATGGTCATCATCTTCCTGTTGATGATCTTCGTGCTCGCCCAGTTCTTCCTCAGCGAGGCCATCACCGGCCGCGACGTGGCCCTGCGCCGGCTGCAGGACCGCATCGGCGAGCTGAGCGAGATGCTGGCCCTGGAGCGCAAGGGCAGCGAGGAATTGCGCCTCGACCTGGGCCGGCTGGCCGACGAACTCAAGGCATCCGTGGCCCGCCAGCAGGGCCTCGAGGAGTCGCTGCGGGCCGTCACGTCGCGGGCCGACGAGGCCACGGCCAAGGCCGAGCGGCTGGACGAGGCCCTCGCCGAGGCCAACCGCACCATCGAGGCGGACCGCGAGACCATCGCCGCGCAGATCGGCCAGCTGGAAAAGCTGGCCAAGGACATCGCCGCCCTTGAGGCCCTCAAGGCCAGCCTGGAAGAGAAGGTGGAGGCCGCCGGCGTCGATCTGGCGGGGGAGCGCGAGATCTCGGAAAGCGCCCGCGCCCAGGTGGCCCTGCTCAACCAGCAGACGGAGGCGCTGCGCGAGCAGTTGGCGGCCCTTAACGAATCCCTCGAGGCGGCCGAGAAGCTGGCGGAAGAGCGGGGCGTGCAGGTGAAGGCGCTGGGCCAGCGCCTCAATGCGGCCCTGGCCGGGCGCGTCCAGGAGCTGTCGCGCTACCGCTCCGAGTTCTTCGGGCGGCTGCGCGAGGTCCTTGGCGAACACCCCGACGTGCGCATCGTCGGCGACCGCTTCATCTTTCAGTCCGAGGTCCTGTTCGAGACCGCCTCGGCCGATCTCGGCGAGCCCGGCAAGAAGCAGCTCAAGGACCTGGCCGACACCCTGACGGCAATCGCGGCCGGGATCCCGGAGGACATCGACTGGATCCTCCAGGTCCAGGGCCACACCGACACGGTGCCCATCTACAATTGGAAGTTCCGCTCCAACTGGGGGCTGTCGGTGGCCCGTGCCATCTCCGTTGTCCGGCATCTGATCGAAGTGGGCGTCCCGCCGAACCGCCTGTCCGCCGCCGGCTTCGGCCAGTACCAGCCCATCGACGACCGGGACGACGAGATCGCCCACCGCCGCAACCGCCGCATCGAGCTCAAACTGACCCAACGCTGACCCACGCCGCGCGGCGCATCGACCGGGCGTTGACAGGCCCGGCCCGCCGCCGCCAGGGTGCCACGCCCGCAACCCCGCCCCGGACCGCCATCGCCCCATGTCGATCCTGTTCCTCATCGTCGTCATCGACCTGATCGGCTTCGGCCTGATCATCCCGCTGCTGCCGTTCTACGGGGAGCATTTCGACGCCAGCCCCGACATGGTCGGGCTGCTCATGGCGACCTACTCCTTCACCCAGTTCCTGGCGGCGCCGCTGTGGGGACGGCTCAGCGACCGGCTCGGGCGGCGGCCGGTGCTGCTGGCCGGCCTCGCCGGGTCGGCGGCGGCGTACACGTGGCTGGGCCTGGCCGACAGCCTGTGGGCTTTGTTCGCCGCCCGCGCCGTGGGCGGCGCCATGGCCGGCAACATCGGCGCCGCCTTCGCCTATGCCGCCGATGTCACGACACCGGCCGACCGGGCCAAGGGCATGGGGATCATCGGCGCCGCCTTCAGCCTCGGGTTCATCGCCGGTCCCGCCATCGGCGGCATCCTCGCCGGCCCGGACCCGTTCAACGCCAACTACCAGGCCCCTGCCTTCACCGCGGCCGGCCTGTCGGTGGTCGCCCTGCTGCTGGGCCTGGTCCTGCTCAAGGAGTCCCTGTCACCCGAGGTGCGCGCCCGCTCGGCGGCGCGGCCGCGGCGCAACCGCTGGGCCCAGCTCGCCGACGCCCTGCGTCAGCGCGATCTGGGCCGGCTCATCGGCCTGTCGTTTCTGATCGTCTTCGTGTTCGCCGGGGTGGAAGCGACCTTCGCCATGTGGTCGCGCCGCCAGTTCGGCTGGGGCCCGCTGCAGAACGGCTACCTGTTCGCCGGCATCAGCGTGTTGAGCGCCGTGATCCAGGGCGGGATGGTGGGACGCCTGGCACGGCGCTTCGGCGAGGCGAGGCTGATCGTCCAGGGGGCGGCGGCCCTGGCCATCGGCCTGCTGATGATCCCGTTCTCGACCACCCTGCCGGTGCTGATCGCGGCCACCATCGTCATGGGCGTCGGATTCAGCATCGTCTCGCCCGCCCTCAACAGCCTCATCTCCCTGAATACGGCGCAGGAGGAGCAGGGCGGGGTGATGGGGGTGACCCGCTCCGCCACCACGTTGGCGCGGGTCGTCGGGCCGGCATGGGCCGGCCTGCTGTTCGCCGTGTTCGGCAAGGAATGGCCCTACCTGGCGGGGGCGGCGATCACGGCGGCGGTGGTGGTGCTGGCCCTGCGCCTGCGCACGCCCCCGTCGGCTCCCCGCTGATCGCGGTCATACCCCCGCGCCAATGAAATGACCCGGAAGGTCATTTCATGCGAAGGCGGTGGCGCTCAGGCGCCGCGCGGGCTTTCCGGCGCGCCATGACGGCGCTTCGCGAGTCGGTTCTATGGCGCGCCGGTATCAGGCCAAGTCGACACCGCTCCCGGTGGCGGCGGTCAGCTCGGCCGCCAGGAGATCGGCCAGGGCGCCGCCGCCGCGGGTCGACAGCCAGCGTCCGGTCCCCGCGTCGTAGTCGAAATGGTGCGCTCCGCTGACCGGCGACGACAGCCAGATCTGCCGGTTGGGGGCGTGCTTGTTGATCACGTACTGGCCGCCGTCGTCCAGGCGGATGGTCAGGATTCCCCCTTCCAGGTCCACCTCCAGGCGGTCGCCCAGGGCCTCGTCGATGGTCTCCATGAACCGGTCCAGGGTGTCGTCGGCGGTGGCCTCGAAGTCGCTTTCGTCCATGGTCATGGCGGCTCGATCCGTCTGTCCTGAAGGGGCGCGGGTGTCGCCGACCTTGAACCGGGGCCGGCGCTTGGCTATATAGGGCCGCCTGGAGCCGGAGCAAAGCGATGAAGAAAGACATCCATCCCGACTACCACGAGATCACGGTCACCATGACCGACGGGTCCACCTTCACCACGCGCTCCACTTGGGGCCAGGCCGGCGACACCCTCAAGCTGGACATCGACGCCAAGACGCATCCCGCGTGGACCGGCGTCCACCGCCTCATGGACAGCGGCGGCCAGTTGGCCAAGTTCAACAAGCGTTTCAAGGACTTCGGTCTCAAGGGCTGAGCCGTTGGCGAATCGCGGGCCTGCGTGACGCCTGGCTTCCCACTTTAGGAATTCTTGGTACAATCAACCCGTTGCCGGAGCCCTGTGGACCCCCCAGGTTCCACGGGTAGGCGCCGGCGGGGACACGGTTTACCGTTCCGCACCGGGCCACGCCGGATACGACCACCAACCGGGACCGACGATGGCGGGCGCGCGGGAAGTCAGTTACGGCGTCTACTTCATGCAGGGCGGCCGCTGGATCATCCAGACCAGCTATCCGGCCCACGCGAAGGACGCCGCCATCCAGGAAGCCAAGGCCCTGGAACGGATGCCCAACCTGGGCGGCGCCAAGGTGGTCCGCGAGAGCTACGATGCCGGCGAGGGCCTGACCACCGACGTCACCATCTACAAGACCGACGGCCTGGGGAACGAGCCCGGCGAGCGGCTGGACCGCAACATGGAGCGCGGCCGGCCCGCCGCCCCGGCGCGGCCGACCGCCGCCGCCCGTCCGGCCCGGGCCCCCGCGCCGCCGCCCGCGGGCGCGGCCCGGCCGTCGCCGGCCGCGCATACCGCCCCGCCGGTGCGGGCCGCCGCGCCGCGCCGCAAGACATCGGCGCCTGCCCCGGCCAAGGCGGCGCAATCGGCGGAGACGGCGACCGCGGTCTCGGTCCTCAACGTGTTCACCAAGCTGGCGTTGATCACCATGTCCAGCGTGGCGGCGGCGGCCCTGATGACGGGCCTGGCGTCCATGGGGCTGAGCAACCTCCACAACGTCGGGATCGTGCTCAGCGCCGCCGTCCAGAACAACGTGCTGTTCGGCATCTTCCTGGCCAGTTTCCTCCTTGCTGCCGTGCCTCTGGCCATCATCTTCATGTCGCGCACCAGCATGGCCACCCGGTCGCGGCGGTCGGCGGCCAAGGCGGCACCGGCGCCGAAGGCCGCGGCCGAGCCGGCCGAGTCCCGGCGCGACGCGCCGGCGCCCGTCGGCGACACCGCGGTTCCGCCCCCTGCGGCGGCGCCTCCGGAGCCGCCGCCGAAACCGGAGCCCGAGGCCAAGCCCGAGGCGACTGCCGCCGAGACCAAGGAGCCGCCGCCGCGCGGCGTGACCCTGGACGCCGAGACCTACGGGACCGACGACAAGAAGACGAAAGAGGAGAAGGAGAAGCAGGAGAAGGAAGACCGCCTGCCGCCCCACGCCGAAAAACAGAAGGTCTTCATGATGAAGTTCCTCGGCGAGGGTCTTCAGAAGCTGGGCACCAGCCAGAAGAAGATGGACGGGCACAACAAGTTCGGGGTCAACCTGTTCCTCGCCGGCGCCTGCGAGGCCATGCGCCAGGAACGCGAGATCGGAGCCAAGACGTCCGCCGCCATCCTCGCCGAGGTGGTCAAGGTGATGGGGTTCGAGAAGGCCCAGGCGAAAAGCTTCGCCGAGGGCTACGAGAAGTACCTGCTCACCGATTCCCGCTACGTGCAGATGTTCCAGGCCGGCCGCACCGCCATGGACGCCTTCCTGGCCGAGGACGCCGAGGCCGGCAAGCACCTGGAGCAGGCCCTCGCCGAGTGGAACAAGCCCAAGTCCCAGGAAGAGACGCCGGCGCCCGTGACCGTCATGTTCACCGACATGGTGGGGTCCACCAAGCTCACCCAGACCAAGGGCGACGCCGTCGCCCAGCAGGTGGTGCGCACCCACAACCGCATCGTCCGCGAGGCCCTGACCGCCTTCAGCGGCCGCGAGATCAAGCACACCGGCGACGGCATCATGGCGTCCTTCTCCAGCACCGCGGGCAGCGTCGCCGCGGCCATCGACATCCAGCGCCAGACCGCCAAGCACACCAAGTCCAACCCGGAGCTGCCGCTGCACCTGAAGATCGGCATCAACGCCGGCCAGCCCATCGCCGAGGACGACGACCTGTTCGGCACCACGGTGCAGTTGTCGGCCCGCATCGTCGACAAGGCGGGCGCCGGGCAGATCTTCGTCTCCGACACGGTGCGCGGGCTGTGCGCCGGCAAGGACCTGCAGTTCGTCAGCCGCGGCGAGTTCGAGATGAAGGGGATCGACGAGCCCATCACCCTCTACGAGGTGCCGTGGGACACCGAGGCGGCCGCCGCGCCCGAGGCCGCCGCAACCCCCGAAGCCGCCGCCCCGGCACCCGCGGCGGAGCAACCGCAGGCCGCGGCCCAACCGGAGGCGACCGCGCAACCCGAGGCTCCGAAGACCCCCGAGACCCCGCCTCCACCGCAGCCCGAGACACCCAGCGCACCCGAGACCCCGCCGGCACTGCAGCCCGCGGCGGCCGGGACCGAGACCGCTCCGGCCCCGCCGGCGCCGGAGCAGGCCACCGTGGCGGAAGCCGCCGGGCAACCGCCGGCGCCCGCCGCCGAGCCGCCGAAGCCCGAGGGCGGGTCGGACACTACCCAGCCGGCCAAGACGTCGTCCGGTGCCGGCGGCGATTGATCCGGACCACGATCAAGACTACGTTTTCGCTGAGGGCTGGCGGCATGCCGGCAAAGCATGCAGGAAAACAACATTTACAATACGGGTACGAGAAATGACCATAACCAAGAACGTGGGTTCGGTTGAACGGGTGATCCGGGTCGTCATCGGGCTCGCCTTGCTGTCCGTGGTGGTCCTTGTCGAGGGCAACGCCCGCTATTGGGGCCTGATCGGGCTCGTGCCCCTGGCCACCGGCGCGGTCGGGTGGTGCCCGCCCTACGCCCTGTTGGGCATCAACACCTGCCGCACCACGGCGGCTGCCGGTAAAGGATAGGACCATGTCGAGTCGGGCCGCCAAAATAGGTTCCATTGCCGCCAGTGCCTTTGACTGGGGTGTTCGCCTGCTGCCCGCGGTGGTCTTGTTCTCGCTGTTTTTCGCCTTCGAGGGCGGGCTCAAGTGGCTCGGCCTCCTCGGCATCGTGCCGCTGTTCCTGGCCACCCGGCGCGACTGCCCGAGCTGCGGTTTCCGCGACCAGAGCTGCGACGTGAACGGGCGCAGCAACGACTGGCGCACCTGGCCCGGCCACTAATCCGTAAGACGATATCAGACCACTTCAGCCAGGGCTTCGGTGACGGCCACCGGAGCCTCGGTCATCATCATGTGACCGCAGCCTTCCAGTACCCGCGTCCGCGCACCGGCAATGGCGTCGGCCAGAGGCCGGGCGCCGGCCGGCGGCGTCATGCGGTCCTGTGAGCCGGCGATGACGAGGGTCGGGCACCGGACCCGTTCCACCGCCTGCATGGCGTCCGTGTAGTCGTCACAGGCCTTGAGGCCGGCATGGAGCGTGCCCGGCCGGTTGCGCTCCAGGAGACGCCGGGTGCCGCCGGCCATCCACAGGCCCGGCACCGGACCATCGCCGGTGCGGCCCCGCGAGCCGTGTCCCCATTCGACGATGAGCCCGTACGCCAGCGGGTCGCCGGCCGCGGCGGCGGCCAGCAGGTCGGGGTGCACCGGCATCCGCGCCGCCGCGCCGAGCAAGGCCAGCGACCGCACCCGCTCCGGCGACCGGGCAGCGCAGGCCAGGGCGGTCAACGCCCCCATGCTGTGCCCGACCAGGGCCGTCTCGCCGATGCCGACCGCGTCCAGCAGGTCGACCACCCACGCGGCCAGGGCGTCGATGGTCTCCATGGCGCGCCCGCCGGAGCGGCCGTGGCCCGGCAGGTCCGGCGCCAGCACCGCGCGGCCGTGGTGGGCCAGCGCCCGCGCGGCGAACGTCCACACCGACTGGTCCATGCCGGCCCCGTGCAGGAAGACCACGGACGGCAGAGCACGGTCGAAGTCCTGGCCCCCGGTGGCGGCGAAAACGTCGTCGGCACCGACCGTGACGGTCACCCCCATGGCCTCAGCCCTTCTGCGCGGCGCGCAGGGCCTGATCGAGGTCGGCGGTTAGGTCGTCCGCGTCCTCCAGCCCCACCGACAGGCGCACCAGGTCCTCGCCGATGCCGGCGGCGGCCAGGGCGGCGGCGTCCATCTGCTGGTGGGTGGTGCTGGCCGGGTGGATGACCAGCGACTTGGCGTCACCCACGTTGGCCAGGTGGGAGAACACCTGCAGGCGCTCGATGAAACGGCGCCCGGCGTCCCGCCCGCCGCGGATGCCGAAGCAGACGATGCCGCCGGAGCCGCGCGGCATCAGGCGCCGCGCCAAGCCGTGGTCGGGATGGGTTTCGAGGCCCGGATAGGTGACCCAGGCGACCGCCTCGTGGCCCTCCAGGAAGCGGGCCACGGCGAGCGCGTTGTCGCAATGGCGGGCCATGCGCAGCGGCAGGGTCTCGATGCCCTGCAGCAGGTGGAAAGCGTTGGTCGGGCTCATGCAGGCGCCGAAGTCGCGCAGGCCCTCGGCGCGGGCGCGGGCGATGAAGGCGGCCGGCCCGTAGGCCTCGGCGAAGTCCAGGCCGTGGTAGCCGGCATAGGGCTCGGTCAGCGTCGGGAACCGGTCGGTGGCCGCCCAATCGAAGGTCCCCCCGTCGACCACGGCGCCGCCGATCGCCACCCCGTGGCCGCCGAGGAACTTGGTCAGGGAATGGATGACGATGTCGCAGCCGAACGCCACCGGCCGGCACAGCCACGGCGTGGCGAAGGTGCTGTCGACGACCAGCGGCAGGCCGGCCCGGTGGGCGACATCGGCCACCGCCTCGATGTCCATGACCTCGAGACCCGGGTTGCCGACGATCTCGCTGAACACCAGGCGGGTCTGCGGGCGCACGGCGGCGGCGAAGGCGCGTGGGTCCCGGGGGTCGACGAAGGTGGTGGTGATGCCGAACCGCGGGAGGGTGAGAGCCAGCAGGTTGTGGCTGCCGCCGTAGAGCGAGGCCGACGCGACGATGTGGCCCCCGGCGCCGGTCAGGGTGGCGACGGTCAGATGGAGGGCGGCCTGGCCGCTGGCCGTGCACACGGCCCCGACACCGCCTTCGAGCGCCGCCAGCCGCTCTTCGAGCACGGCGACGGTGGGGTTGGAGATGCGGCTGTAGATATGGCCGGGGCGTTCCAGGTTGAACAGGGCCGCCGCCGCGTCGACGCTCTCGAACACGTAGGAGGTGGTCTGGTGGATGGGCACCGCCCGCGAGCCCGTCGACGGGTCGGGGGTCTGGCCGGCGTGGAGGCTGAGGGTGTCGAATGCGGGCGGTCGCGGTTTCACCATGGCGGGCGTCTCATACCGCCGCGCCAATGAATTGACCCTCCGGGCCATTTCATGCGAAGGCGGTGGCGCTCAAGCGCCGCGCGGGCTATCCGGCGCACCATAACGGCGCTTCGCAAGTCGGTTCAAAGGCGCACCGATATCAGCCCTGCGTGGCGGTGAGCCGGGCCAAAATGCTCGGGGCCGCCCGCAGACCGGCGGCCCCTGTTCTTCTTAAGCCAGCACCCTGTCAAACTTACCGGACCGTTTTCTCCCCGCGCGAACCAAACCACGTCAACGCGGTGGGGTCAAGCCCGCAATGACCGGCGCTCCGGGTGCAGCATAAGCGCAGCAATCGCCGCGGCGGTCAGCTCTTGAACACCGACTCGGCGCCGGCCCGCGCCTGTTCCTTGGCGGTAATGGCCTCGCGGACGCGCGCGATCTCGGCCTCCAGCTCGACGATGTACTCGTTGAGGGCCTCGATGGACATCTCGTCCAGGTTCCTGGGCGTCGGCGGCTTGTTGCGGGGCTCCAGGTCCTCCAGCTCCATGGCGGGCCTCCTTACTCCATCACGGTCTTGCCAGGGTGCGTGCGCCAGACTAGACACGACGAGACCGATTCGCCAGCCGGGAGCGCCCCCATGACCCTGCCCCCCACCATGACCTGCATCGAGATCGCCGAGCCCGGCGGCCCCGAGGTCCTCCAGCCGACCACCCGACCGGTGCCCGAACCGGCGCCCGGCGAGGTGCTGATCCAGGTGGCGGCGGCCGGGGTCAACGGCCCCGACCTCTACCAGCGCCGCGGCTTCTATCCGGCGCCGCCCGGCGTCACCGACATCCCCGGCCTGGAGATCGCGGGCCCCATCGTCGCCCTCGGGGACGGGGTTGCCGAATGGGCGGCGGGCGACACGGTGTGCGCGCTGGCCCCCGGCGGCGGCTACGCCGAGTACTGCACGGCGCCGGCGGCCAACTGCCTGCCGGTGCCGGCCGGCCTCACGCCGGTCGAGGCGGCGGCCCTGCCGGAGACCTTCTTCACCGTGTGGACCAACGTGTTCGAGCGCGCCCGCCTGCAGCCCGGCGAGTGGTTCCTGGTCCACGGCGGCGGCGGCGGCATCGGCACCACGGCCATCCAGATGGCGAGCCGGCTGGGCTCGCCGGTCATCGCCACCGAGGGCGGCCCCGACAAATGCGCCGCCTGCGTGCGCCTCGGCGCGGAGCGGGCGGTGGACTACTTCGGCGAGGACTTCGTCGAGATCGCCAAGGAGCTGACCGGCGGCAAGGGCGTGGACGTGATCCTGGACATCGTCGGCGGCGACTACGTGGCCCGCAACATCGCGGCCCTCGCCCGCGAGGGCCGGCTGGTCCAGATCGCCTTCAACAAGGGCTCGAAGGTGGAGATCGACCTCATGCCGGTGATGCTCAAGCGCCTGACCATCACCGGCTCGACCCTCCGCGTGCAGGCGATCGAGCGCAAGGCGGAGATCGCCCGCGCCCTCATCGAGCGGGTGTGGCCACTCATCGAGTCCGGCGACATCCGCCCCGTCATCCACGCCACCCTGCCCCTGGCCGAGGCGGCCGAGGGCCACCGCCTGATGGAAGGCGCCGGCCACGTCGGCAAGATCATGCTGACCCCGTGATCCGGCCGGTCCATTTGCCCACACGGTTGTTTGACCCGGCGGCGGCGTGAACGCTATATAGGGCCCGGTCGTCAGCAGCACCGCGCCGCGGTCCCGCGGCGGCGGCCGACAACGGGAAAGACTCCATGATCCGTCCTCTCATGCCCAAGGCCACCGCCGTGTGGCTGATCGAGAACACCGCGCTCACCTTCGACCAGATCGCCGAGTTCTGTGCGCTGCACGAGTTGGAGGTGCAGGCCATCGCCGACGGCGAGGTGGCCATCGGCATGCAGGGTCTGGACCCCATCGCCGCCGGCGAGCTGACCAAGGAGGAGATCGACCGCTGCTCGGGCGACCCCTCGGCGCGACTCAAGGCGGCCGAGCCCGCCACCCCGGTGCCGCAGGCGCGCCCCAAGGGCGCCCGCTACACGCCGGTGTCCAAGCGCCAGGACCGGCCCGACGCCATCGCCTGGCTGCTCAAGAACTACCCGGAGCTGGCGGACCCTCAGATCGCCAAGCTGATCGGCACCACCAAGCCCACCATCAACGCGGTGCGCGAGCGCACCCACTGGAACGCGCCCAACATCAAGCCGCAGAACCCGGTCGGCCTCGGCCTGTGCAGCGAGGCCGAACTGGAAAAGGCGGTCAACCTGGCACGGGCCCGGGCCGGCACCGTCCACGCCCCGGCGGCGGCCGGCAGCGAGACCGGGCAGTAACTTCCTTCATTTCGAAGGTGGCGTCCTAGCATCCGTTGCGATTTCCGGCACCGGCCTGCTTGGGCGGGCAGGGCACGGTGCCGTACGAGCAGAACACGCAACAGTCCCCTGGGCGTGGCCGCAACTCGGCGCCGCAGGCCGTGCAATCGTAGACGATGACGCAGGCGTCATGCGGCATGGTCTCGACCCGCGTGTGGTCGCATTCCGGGCAAGTGATGGCGGATTCGAGTACGGTCACCGATGCCTCCTCGCCAAGGCGACGAGCAAGATCACCACGAACACCGCCAGCGCCGGGATCAACACCCAGTCGAGCCAACCGATAACGGCGGACACCCCGACAGCCGAAAGCAGCACGGCGAGAAGGGGCGTGAAGCAACACACCGCCGCAACCAGCGTGCCGACAACACCGGTCACCAGAAGCCTGTCCTTCATGGCGCCGGACAAAGTATCACCAGCATGCGGGGACGGGAACGGCGTGCACCAACGTGACGGACTTCACCCGGGAAAGGCCGCTTGACAAACGGCCGCGAACCGTGTGCTTTTCCGGCCGCCCCGCCTACCCCCTCCCGTCACGAGGTCCCGCGCCATGCACCCCTACCGCACCCACACCTGCGGCGAGCTTCGGATCGGGCACGCCGGCGTGCGGGCGCGGCTGTCGGGGTGGATCCACCGCAAGCGCGACCACGGCAACCTGCTGTTCATCGACCTGCGCGACCACTACGGGGTGACCCAGTGCGTCATCGACGTCTCGTCACCCCTGTTCGGCGCCGCCGAGAGCGCCCGCGTCGAGAGCGTGGTGACCATCACCGGAACGGTCGTCGAGCGATCCGAGGACACGGTGAATCCGACCCTGGACACGGGCCAGGTGGAGGTGACCATCGAGGAGTTCCTCATGGAATCGTCGGCCATGGTTCTGCCCATGCAGGTGGCCGGCGAGGCCGAGTACTCCGAGGACATGCGCCTGCGCCACCGCTTCCTCGACCTCCGGCGCGAGCAGGTCCACCGCAACATCGTGCTGCGCAACAACGTCATTGCCAGCATCCGCCGGCGCATGCACGAGCAGGGGTTCCTGGAGTTCCAGACACCCATCCTGACGGCCAGCTCGCCGGAGGGCGCCCGCGACTACCTGGTGCCCAGCCGCAACCATCCCGGTCACTTCTATGCCCTGCCGCAGGCGCCGCAGCAGTTCAAGCAACTGCTCATGATCTCGGGGTTCGACAAGTACTTCCAGATCGCGCCCTGCTTCCGGGACGAGGACGCCCGCGCCGACCGCTCGCCGGGCGAGTTCTACCAGCTCGACTTCGAGATGGCCTTCGTCACCCAGGACGACGTGTTCGCCGCCCTCGAGCCGGTGCTGGGCGGGGTGTTCGAGGAGTTCGGCGGCGGCCGGACGGTGACCGCACCGCCGTTTCCGCGCATCCCCTACGCCGAGGCGATGCTGAAGTACGGCACCGACAAGCCCGACCTGCGCAACGCAATCGAGATCGCCGACGTGACGGAGGCCTACCGCGGCTCCAACTTCGGGCTGTTCGCCAAGATGGTGGACAAGGGCGCGGTTGTCCGCGCCATTCCGGCGCCGGGGGCCGCCGACCGGCCGCGTGCCGGCTTTTTCGACAAGCTCAACAACTGGGCCCGCGACGAGGGCCAGGGCGGGCTGGGCTACATCATCTTCGGTGCCGAGGGCGCCAAGGGCCCCATCGCCAAGAACCTGGAGCCCGAGCGCCTGGAGGCCATCCGCGCCGCCGCCGGGGTCGGCGACGGCGACGCGGTGTTCTTCGTCTGCAACCAGAAGGCCGGCGCCGAGAAGTTCGCCGGCATCGTCCGCGAGCGGGTGTGCGACGAGCTGGGCCTGCGCGAGACGGGGGTGTTCAAGTTCTGCTGGTGCGTCGACTTCCCCCTCTACGAGCGGGACGAGGCCAGCGGCGAGATCCAGTTCAGCCACAACCCCTTCTCCATGCCCCAGGGCGGCCTGGAGGCGCTGGAGACCAAGGACCCGCTGGACATCGTGGCGTTCCAGTACGACATCGTGTGCAACGGGGTCGAGCTGTCCAGCGGCGCCATCCGTAACCACAGCCCCGAGATCATGATCAAGGCGTTCGAGATCGCCGGGTATGCGGCCGAGGAGGTGGAGGAGAAGTTCGGCGGCCTGCTCAACGCCTTCCGCTACGGCGCGCCGCCCCACGGCGGCTCGGCGCCGGGCATCGACCGCATCGTCATGCTGCTGGCCGACGAGCCCAACATCCGGGAGGTGATCGCCTTTCCCATGAACCAGCAGGCCCAGGACCTGCTCATGGGGGCGCCGGCGCCGGTGGAGCCGCAACGCCTCAAGGAGCTGCACCTGCGCCTCGATCTGCCCAAGCCGAAGAAGGTGGTGGACCAGGGCGGCGGCTGACGACGAGGCGGTATCACCGCCTCGACCTCATCCTGAGCAGGCGCGAAGCGCCGTGTCGAAGGATGGACGCCGCACCTTGCGGTCGCCATCCTTCGACACGCGAGCTGCGCTCGCTGCTCAGGATGAGGCAAAGGGGCGGAACCGGCTTCTCCTTGTGCCGGGCACCAGCATCAAACCAACAGGTCCGTCGGCTGGTCGAGGCGGCGCAGCACGGCGACGATGCGGCGGGTACGCTGGACCGCCGGCTCGTCCTCGGCATTGTGCTTGCGCTCGAAGGCCAGCCGCTCCTCCCACTGGGCGACGAAGTCCTTGGGCCGGTCGGGCTCCGCCTTTTCGCCGGTCAGGGCGCCGACGGTATTGTCGTAGTCGGGGTGCAGCTCCGGCTGGAAGGCGAGCATGGCGTATTCCTCCCAGCCCAGGGCACCGCTCATGTAGAGGTCCATGCTGACCTCGGCCATGCGCCGGGGCGACATGTGGCGGACGTCGAAGGGCGGCAGCTCGTCGCCCTCGCCGGCGGCGCCCTCGTGGGTTCGATCCTCGACCGGACCGACGGCGACGGGCGGCCGCGCCTCGCGCACCGGCACCAGGTCGCGCCCCGGCGGGTGGCGGGCCAGCGGGTCGCGGTAGAGGGGTCCGTCCTCGATCCTCATGGCCGCATCGTCACCACGGACCGCCCGGCTGCACGGGCGGTCCGCCGGGCGCCATGGGGTCGGATGATTGGCTTCGGCAGGTCCACGTCTCTCCCTTTCACCGCGGTGGCCGCCGCGGCGCGCGGCACGGTTCGGCCGACACCGGCCCTGTTCGACGAAGCAATCGGCGTGCCATCGCGAGACCCAACGGAATCAACGGCCGCGCGTCCGCCCGGCCCGGCAGGAATTGCCGGCCCGGCCATCTTTGCCGGCGGCCGGGCGCCGGTGGACAGGCGTTCCGTCGGCGGCGTAAGGTGCCGCCGGTGAGGAAGGGTCCGATGAACCACGGAAGTCCCATGGCACGACACGCCGGCGCCGTCCTGGCCGCCGCGGCTTTGGCCGTGCTCGGTCCGCAGACCGGCGCCATCGCGGCCGACGCCCTGGTGTCCCACGAAGCCACCTACCGCATCACCCTGGCGGCGGCCGAGGGGGATTCCGGCGTGGTCGGCGCCGACGGGACCATGCACTACCGGTTCGCCGACGCCTGCGACGGCTGGACCATGGAGAACCGCACGGCGCTGCGCATCCACTACCGCAACGCCCCGGACGGGGCCACCCTGTGGTCCCTCGCCGGCTGGGAATCCAAGGACGGCCTCGCCTACCGCTTCCAGGTCCGCCACCGGCAGAACGGCGAGACCGCCGAGACGTTGCGCGGCCACGGGAAGCTCGCCCGCCTCGGCGGGCCGGGCACGGCACGGTTCTCGACACCACCCGGAGTCATCGTCGACCTGCCGGCGGGCACGCTGTTTCCCGCCCATCATCTCAGCGCCCTGCTCGACGCGGCGGCGGGCGGGGCCGACCGCTTCTCCCGTCCCCTGTTCGACGGCGCCAGCCTGGACAATCCGTACCTGGTCAGCGGCATCGTCGCCGGGCCCGACACGGGGACCGTCCCGGCCGCCGCCGAGGGGCTGCCGAAAGCGCCGGCGTGGCGGATGCGGCTGGCCTTCTTCCCCATCCACAGCCGGGACGCCGAGCCCGATTTCGAGCTCGATGCCCGCTACCGGGCCGACGGCATCGCCCACCAGATCCGCCAGGACTTCGGCGGCTTCACCCTGGACATGAGGCTGGAAGAGGTCGAGCTGCTGCCGGCGCCCGAGTGCTGATCAAGAGCCCGTCGGACGGGGCCACAGCCAGGCGGCGCCGCGCACGCCGCCGGAATCGCCGTGGTGGTTGCGCCTGAGCGCGGTCGCGGTGTGGTCCGAGAACACCCATTTCTGCCACAGGCCCGGCACCGTGTCGTAAAGCCGCGCCACGTTGGACAGGCCACCGCCGAGGACGACGACGTCGGGATCGAGCACGTTGATGACGTGGGCCAGGGCCCGCGCCAGTCGTTCGGCATAGCGGTCGAGGGCGGCGCCGGCGGCGGCGTCACCGGCATCGGCCCGGGCGGCGATCTCGGCCGCGGTCAGCGGCGGTCCGCCGGCGGCCTGGAAGTCGCGGGCCAGCGCCGGACCCGACAGGAAGGTCTCGATGCAGCCGGTGAGGCCGCAGTAGCACTGCGGCCCCGGCCGCTCGGAGTCGCCCGGCCATGGCAACGGGTTGTGGCCCCATTCCCCGGCGATGGCGTTGGGTCCAGTCAGCACCTGGCCGCCGACCACCACCCCGCCTCCGACCCCGGTGCCGAGAATGACGCCGAAGACCACGGACGCGCCGGCCGCCGCCCCGTCCACCGCCTCGGAGACGGCGAAGCAGTTGGCGTCGTTGGCCAGGCGCACGGGCCGGCCGAGGGCCGCCGCCAGGTCGCGGTCCAGCGGGTGGCCGATGAGCCAGGTGGAGTTGGCGTTCTTGACCAGGCCGGTGGCCGGCGACACGGTGCCCGGGATGCCGACCCCGACGGAGGCGGCGGGGCCGGTGGCGGACTCCAGGACGGCGACCAGGTCGGCGACGGCGGCCACGGTGCCGCCGTAGTCGTCGCGCGGGGTGGTGACCCGCCGGCGCGCCTGCTCGCGGCCGTCGTCGTCGAGGACGATGCCTTCGATCTTGGTGCCGCCGAGGTCGATGCCGATGCGCATGGCGGCGTCAGTATAGCGGCGTGAAGGACGGCGGCCAGGGGTGGCCCCCATCACACGTTTGTGTCAGAAACCGGGGCCGCAGGGTGACGGCAAGGGATGCCCACGATGGCTCATCTGGTGGTCGACGTCTCGGGCCACGGGTTCGGCCACCTGGCCCAGGTGGCGCCGGTGCTGGAGGCGTTGGCGCTGCGGCGGCCCGACGTCCGGTTTACCGTGCGCACGCGGGTGCTGGCGGAGGCGGCGGCACGCAACATCCCGGTCTCCTTCGCCACCGCACCGGCCCCGCCGGATGTTGGCCTGGCCATGTTCGCGCCGGCGGATGTGGATGCCCCCTCCACCGCCGCGGCCTATGCGGCGCTCCATGCCGACTGGGACACGGTCGTCGCCGCCGAGGCGGCACGCCTGGCCGCGCTGAAACCGGACCTGCTGCTGGCCGACGTGCCCTACTCCAGCCTCGCCGCCGCCGCCGCTGCCGGGATCCCGGCGGTCGCCCTGTCGTCGTTGAACTGGACAGACCTCTACGAGGCCTACTGCGGCGGGGCGCCGGAGGCCGGGCGCGTCCTCGCCCACATGCGGGCCGCCTACCGGTCCGCCCGCCTGTTCCTGCAGATCACGCCCCACATGCCG
Source organism: Rhodospirillales bacterium (assembly GCA_028277795.1). GTDB lineage: Bacteria > Pseudomonadota > Alphaproteobacteria > Rhodospirillales > JANQFP01 > JANQFP01. The sequence continues at coordinate 32,321 of JANQFP010000046.1, read as the reverse complement.
ATGGCCGATCTGCCCCATCGCCGGAGCATCGGCCCGGTGGCCCGCATCGGCCGCAATCTCGGGGAGAGGTTGCGCGCCCGCCTCGGGGTCGGGGCCGGGGAGCGTCTGGTGCTGGTCTCCTTCGGCGGCATCGCCAACCCCTGGCGCGGCGAGGGCCTGCCCCGCCTGGACGGCGTGCATTGGGTGCTCGGCGAAGGCCGCGCCGATGCCCGCGACGACATCACCTGCATCGACGAGACGGCGGTGCCGTTCATCGACGTGCTGGCGTCGTGCGATGCGGTGGTGACCAAGACCGGCTACGGCCTGTTCACCGAGGCGGCGTGCAACGGCGTCCGGGTCCTGTATGTGGCGCGACCCGACTGGCCGGAATCGCCGCACCTGGAGCCGTGGATCGAGCGCGTGGGCACGGCCCGGGCCCTCGACCGGACCGCCTTCGACTCCGGCGCCCTGGGTGCCAACCTGGCGGCGCTGCTGGACCGGCCCCCGGCGCCGCCGGTGGCGCCGACCGGCGCCGCCGCCGCCGCCGACGCCCTCGCTGCGCTGTTGTGAGACCGGCGCGCCTTTGAACCTACTCGGGAAGAACCGAATGGTCCCACTACGGAACTATATGTTGCGTTTTTGTCTCATTTCCGGCACTAAGGGTGGCCAGGTATGGACGAATCGCTGGGCATCAGCCACGAGGGGATCAAGGTCGCCCTCGATGTGAAGAAGCGCTACAAGCGCCGCGAGCCCATCTGCGTGCCAGGCGACAACGCCCGCATCCTGCTGCCCGAGAACCTCCTCAACGCGGACGTCGACCTGCACGGCTTCGAGGACCCGCTGCCGTTGGCCATGGTGGCCACCCGCGATCCCGAATCGCCCATGGCGTTGGCGGCGACGGCCCGCCTGACGCCACTCGCCCGCGACGCCGAACTGGTGTCGGGCGTGGTCCAGGTGGTGGGGGAATCGACCAAGCACCCGCTGGTGCGCCGCTGCGTGGAGCTGGTCACCGAGAACGCGTTCAGTCCGAAGGTCCTATCCAGCCTGCGCTTCCACGCCTCGCGCATGGTCGGCGAATCACGGGCCCGCTACACCCGGGCCCTGCGCCAGAACCTCCACGCCATGATGGAGGGCACCATCCCGCCCCGTGAGTTCGTGCAGGAGTTCTTCGAGCTGACCGAGGCCGGCAACCTGCGCAATGACATCCGCAAGAAGCTGGTGCTGAGCCTGCTCCTGTCCGAGGCCATCCGGCCCAGCGTCAAGTTCCTGGTCCTGGAGAACTTCCGGCGGCTGCCGCAGCCGGTGCGGCTGTCCATCATCGCGGGCGTGCTCAAGGCCGAGCCGACCCGCCACACCGAGATCATCAAGGAAGAGCTGAAGTGGATCGTCAGCCCGGAGCGGCACCGCCGCGACGTGCACTGACGATTCGCCCGAATCCCTCTTGGCTCAGGCCTGCTCGGCCTTCTGCTCCTCCACCTTGGCGCGGACGTCGTCCATGTCGAGCTCGCGGACCTTGCCGATGATCTCGTTGAGCGCCGATTCGGGCAGGGCCCCGGCCTGGTGGAAGATGTAGATCTGCTCGCGGAAGATGGCCAGGGTGGGGATGGAGCGGATGCCGAACTGGGCCGCCACCATCTGCTCCGCCTCGGTATCGCACTTGGCGAAGACGATGTCGGGGTGATCCTCGGACGCCTTTTCGAAGATCGGCGCGAACATCTTGCAGGGGCCGCACCAGTCGGCCCAGAAATCGATGAACACGATGTCGTTGTCCTGGATGGTGCTCTCCAGGTTGTCGGCGGTGAGTTCTATGGTTGCCACGATGTGTTCCTTGCATCGTCGTTGTCTGGAACTCCGTTACGCCGGACGGTGCACGAGGCGCGTGTCCGCCGGCGCCGGATACCTATTGGTGGCCGGACTATACCCCAACCCGTCCGACGCCGTAACCCCGCCGTTGGCGGCCCCGACGCGGGTCAGCGCAGCTTGCCGCGGATGGTGCTCTCGTACTCGGGAAAGTAGCGGCCGATGACCGGCAGGTCGAACCGGGCCAGGATGCTGGTGTTGGGCTCGCGCGACAACAGGAACTCGAAGGACGTCTCGACCAGGGTCTCGGCAGGCACCGCGCCGCCCGTGAGGTTTTCGTAGACCTCGGGGCTGACGGTCACCGTATGGGTGGTGGTGATCCGGCCGGCGACCGTCACCCGGAAGGTCGTTGCATCGAGTTTCTGCACGGAGATGGCCATGGCGCGCGTTCCTCCCAATGTCAGGGCAAGCCCGCCCACACCCGCTCGAGGCTGGCCGACGCCGCGTCCAGGTCGCGGTGACAGTAGTTCACCCACGCCTCGCCCCAATACAGGTGGCAACTGGTCTCGGCCCGCAGCAGGCGCCACTGGGCCTCGTCCAGGTCGAAGCGCACGCCGCCCTCGTTGCGCCCCGCCTCGTCGGCCCGCCGGCGTGCCCGGTGGTAGGATTCGCTCACCTGCTCGACCCGCTTGAGGGCGTCCTTCTGGGGCTGCGAGCCGGTCCACTGCATGAAGTCCCAGCCGTGGTGCTCGTCGGTGTTCCAGGCGCCGCGACGCACGGCGACCCGGCCGTGGGCGCCGAACCGGTCCAGGTACTCGGTGATGAAGGTCGGGCGGATGGCGGTGGCGTTGGCCCGCACCCGCTCCAGCAGGTCGCGGTAGAAGAAGGTCCAGAAGTTGGCCTCCGGCTGGACGTTGCGGAACCAGCCGCCGTTGTCGCCGTCGGTGGCGGTGGTCACCAGGGGCGGGAAGTCGCACCACCGGGTGCGCTCGGCGACCTCGTGGGCGAACCAGTCGTATTCCATGCCGGCGAGCTGGGCCTTGGACAGGTCGCGGTCGCGGACGACGATGACGATGTCCTCGCCGTCGTGCTCGGCCACATGGGGACGGTAGCGCACCTCCTGCCACGACATGTCGTCCACCGGGTCCACGTACTCGCTGTCCACCAGGACGAAGCGGTAGCCGGCCCGCTTGATGTGCGGGATCATCTCCATGGTGAAGCCCATCTCGGGCGGCCAGAAGCCCGGGAAGTGGCTGCGCCAGAAGAGATGCCGGGCCAGGCCCAGCCAGCGGATCAGGTGGTCGTCCCAGTCGGCCTCGGGGATCAGCGGCAGGACCGGATGGTAGTAGCCGGTGCCCAGAACGTCGAACAGGCGCTGGTTCTGCAGCGACCACAACAGCGACCCGCAGTCGACGATGCCGTAGACGCGGTTCTGGAACTCCGGGTGCGACAGGGTCTCCAGCAGGCTCCCCGACAGCGACAGGTGCACGCGGGCGATGTCCTCGTAAGGCCACAACGTCCGCGGCATGCGGTCGAGGGCGAACAGGACCTCCTTCGCCTCCCAGTCGGCGTGCTCCAGCAAATGGTCGAGATTGCCGGCAGGCTGGTGCAGATTGAGCACCAGCGCGTGGTAGATCTCGGACATCTCGGTGCTCCTTCAGCCGGTTCCGCGGGCGGCTTGTCGCCGCTTCTCAACCCCAGCCGCGATCTTGCCGTGCCCCGGCCGCCGGTGCAAGGCGAAGACCGGTGCGGAGCGGACCGGCGGGCACGTCCCGTCCCATCGGCGCCCGGTCCTTCGCCTGTGGCGCGATTGGGGGCGCTAGCGTTTGCCCCCACGCGCACGGCGACTATAATAGTCGGTTACCGAAGGGGGAGCACGCGATCCTGCGCATTGCGGCTGGCGGGCGCGGGAACGTGGTTGTTGTGTTTCTGGCCCCGGCGGGCGGCAAGAAAAGGGGACCGCAGACCATGGGCGACGAAGCTCCCAAGGCGCGGCTCGATCCCGATCCCCCAACGCGCCCGCAGCCTGGGACGTCCCCGGATCAGGCCCCGTTCACACCGGAGGAGCTTCGCGGCATCCAGGACGAGGTGGCGAAGAGCTTCCCGCGCCACCGCGACGGCGCCAATCTGGTCCTCATGGATGTGGACCCCAGGCGGCTGCATGCCTACTGGTCGGTGCCGCATGCGACGCTGGCCGCGGCGCGGGAGGCCTTAGGCCCCGACGGCGAGCAGGCGCCCCTGGTGCTGCGCTTCCACGAACCCGCCTCCGGCAGCGGCGGCAAGACCAGACCCAAGTTCGACGTGCGGGTCCAGGGGCTGGAGAACCGCTGGTACGTGGACGTCACCGACGACGCGCGGCGCTACCTGGCCGTGCTCGGGGTGCTGGGCTCGGACGGGCGCTTCGAGGGCGTGGCGCGCTCCGACGTGGTCACCCTGCCGCCCCTGCTGCCCGAGCCGCCGCCCGCCGCCGACTCTGACCAGCCGGCTCTGGACGTCGACGCCGCTCTTGGCGTGCGCTTCCCCGAGGCGGAGGCGGCCGGTCCCGAGAGCACCGCCCCGGTGGCAGAGGGCGAAGCCGCCGAAGGGCCGCTGCCCCTGGAGAACGTGCTGACCCTGTCCAGCTACGCCATGGGGCGGCAGGACGTGCAGCTCGAGGTCAATGCGGAGCTCCTGGTGGAGGGCCGCACCCGGCCCGGGCGCGAGCTCTATCTGTTCGGCCAGCGGGTGCCGCTCCGCCCGGACGGCACCTTCTCCATCCGCCGGCCGCTGCCCCAGGGGGCGCTGATCCTCACCACGGTCCTGACCGACAAACCGGAAGGGGAAGGGGGGGAAGGCTCCTGATGGCGCGCGGCTACCTGGCCCTGGTGCTGCACGCCCATCTGCCGTTCATCCGGCATCCCGAATACGAAAGCTTCCTCGAAGAGAACTGGCTCTTCGAAGCCATCACCGAGTGCTACCTGCCCCTGATCCGGGTCTTCGACGGCCTGGTCGCCGACGGTGTCCCGGTGCGGCTGACCCTGTCCCTGTCGCCGCCGCTGCTGGCCATGCTCGACGACGACTTCTTGCGCGGACGCTACCGGACCCACATCGACAAGCTGTCCGGCCTCGCCGACAAGGAGATCCTGCGCCACAACGGCAATCCCCAGTTCCTCGAGCTGGCGCGCATGTACCGGCGCATCCTGCACGAGACGGTGGAGACCTACGACGACCGCCTGGGCGGCGACCTGGTCGGCGCCTTCACCCGCCTGCAGGACGCGGGCGCGCTGGAGCTCATCACCACCGGCGCCACCCATGGCTATCTGCCCCTGCTCCGTCCCCAACCGTCGGCGGTGCGGGCCCAGTTGCAGGTGGCGGCGGACGCCTACGAGCGCACCTTCGGACGGCCGCCCCCCGGGTTCTGGCTGCCCGAGTGCGGCTACTATCCCGGGCTCGAGGCGCTGGTTCGCGCCGCCGGCGGCCGCTACGTCTTCATGGAGACCCACGGCATCCTGGGCGCCGACCCGGCGCCGCGCCACGGCGTCCTGGCGCCCCTGGCCTGTGCCAACGGGGTTGCCGCCTTCGGCCGCGATCCCCATTCGTCGCGCCTGGTGTGGAGCGCCGACGAGGGCTACCCCGGCGATCCCTGGTACCGGGACTTCTACAAGGACGTCGGCTTCGAGCTGGACCTGGACACGCTGAGGCCATTCATCCCGGTCGGCGACACCCGGGTCCATACCGGCATCAAGTACCACCGCATCACCGGCCCCACCGACGCCAAGGAGCCCTACGAGCCGGCCGCCGCCGCCGAGCGGGCCGCCGAGCACGCCGCCGACTTCCTGCGCCGGCAGGTGGAAGCAGTGGAGGCCCAGGCCGACGGCATGGACCGCCCGCCCCTGGTCACGGCGCTCTACGACGCCGAGCTGTTCGGCCATTGGTGGTTCGAGGGCCCCCAGTGGCTGGACACGCTGATCCGCAAGCTGGCCTCCGACCAGGACGTGGTCGAGATGGTGACCCCGTCCCAATACCTGGACCGTCACGGCGATCCCCAGACCGCCCAGCCGTCGCCGTCGAGCTGGGGCGAGAAGGGCTACAGCGAGTTCTGGCTCAACCCGGGCAGCGACTGGATCTACCCCCATTTCCACGATGCCGCCGAACGCATGCGCGACCTGGCCCGCGCCCACGGCGACGCGGAGCCCGAGTCCCTCGCCCACCGGGCGCTGCAGCAGGCGGCGCGATCGCTGCTGCTGGCCCAGGCCTCCGACTGGGCCTTCATCATGAAGACAGGCACGGCGGTGGACTACGCCTACCAGCGCACCCGCGACCACCTGGCCCGGTTCCACTACCTGGCCGACGGGGTGGAGGGCGGCCGAATCGACGAACGGCGCCTCGCCGCCCTCGAATACATGGACGACATCTTCCCCGGAATCGACTACCGCGTTTATGCCGACGAAGGCGTCTAAACCGGCGGTCCAGCGGGGCCCCACCGGTGCTTGACACCGGCCCGGCGCTGCCGCATGTGTGTCGCCCTACCCGCCCGCCTTCGCACATCCGAAAAGTGGAACAGGATTGGCTGCCATGAGCACCCTACCCGAGTACGTCAATGGCCTGCCCAACGTGGCCGGCTCCGAGAAGAAGATCGCCTCGGCCCTCAAGGCCGCCAAGAAGAAGGAGGTGTTCAGACCCGACAGCACCATCGACTTCGGCGCCATCAATTCCGCCTTCGCCATCGCGCTCCACATGCACCAGCCCCTGATCCCGGCCGGCGGCGGCGACCTCCATTCGGCCGCGGTCATCAGCAACCTCAAGGACATGTGGGACCACCAGGGCATCGGCGACAACTACAACGCGCCGGTGTTCGCCTGGTGCTACAAGCGCATGGGCGAGTTCGTCCCCAACCTGCTGGCCGAGGGCAAGCAGCCGCGGGTGATGCTGGAGTACTCGGGCACCCTGCTCCACGGCCTGCGCGACATGGGGCAGAACGACGTCATCGACGCCCTGAAGCGGATCACCTGTGAGAAGGACCTGCGCCACGCCGTCGAATGGCTCGGCTGTCCCTGGGGTCACGCCGTGGCGCCGTCGACCCCGGTACAGGACTACCGCCTGCACGTGCAGGCGTGGCAGCACCACTTCGCCGCCATCTTCGGCATGGACGCCTTGAAGCGGGTACGCGGCTTCTCGCCCTCCGAGATGGCCCTGCCCAACCAGCCCGACACCGCCTATGAGTTCGTCAAGACCCTCAAGGATTGCGGCTTCCAGTGGGTGCTGGTCCAGGAGCACACGGTCGAGCGCCCCGAGAACGGCTGGGGGCCGGAACTCAAGCACCTGCCCCACCGCCTGGTGTGCCGCAATTCCGACGGCAAGAGCACGGAGATCATCGCCATCATCAAGACCCAGGGCAGCGACACCAAGCTGGTCGCCCAGATGCAGCCCTACTACGAGGCCAAGTCCCTGAGCCGATGGGAGCTGGCCGGCAAGAGCGTGCCGCCGCTGGTTACCCAGATCGCCGACGGCGAGAACGGCGGCGTCATGATGAACGAGTTCCCGAACATGTATCACCAGGCGGTGCACGAGAGCTCCGGCTCCGGCACCCCCGTCATGAACGTGACCGAGTACCTGGAACACCTGTTCGCCGCCGGCATCAAGGAGAGCGATCTGCCGGTGATCCAGCCCATCCATCAGAAGAAGATCTGGGACCGGGTCGGCGACGCGCCGGGACCCGAGAAGGTGGCCGCCGCCATCGAGGAGATCAAGCAGGAGGACCACCAGTTCCACATGGACGGCGGCAGCTGGACCAACGACATTTCCTGGGTCCGCGGCTACGAGAGCCTGCTGGGCCCCATGGAGAAGGTCAGCGCCCACTTCAACGAGGCGGTGCTCAAGAACGGGGTCGAGACCGACGACGATCGCTACCGCGACGCCCTGTTCCACCTGATGACCTCGCAGACAAGCTGCTTCCGGTACTGGGGCGAAGGCACGTGGACGGACTACGGCAAGGAGCTGTGCCGCCGCGCCGACCAAGCGGTGACGCAAGGCTACGGCTGATCCCACGACACGTCGGGCGCAGCCGACGCAGGGATGCTTCGACACGGCGCTGACGCGCCTGCTCAGCATGAGGCCCATTACTGGTTCTTCTCATCCTGAGCAGCGGCGAAGCCGCGTGTCGAAGGGATTTTGGCGCTACGCCTTGAGTTTGTAGCCGGTGGCGAACATGCGGTAGCACAGCCACCACAGGGCCGCGTTGACCGCCGTCAGCACCGCCAGCCCGATCAGCGGCGGCGCGTCGGCGTGGCCGATGAAGCCGTAGCGGAATCCGTCGATCATGTAGAAGAACGGATTGAAGTGGGCGATGGTCCGGGCTGCGTCGGGCAGCCGCTCGATGGAGTAGAAGGTCCCTGACAGGAAGGCGAGCGGCGTCACCACGAAGTTGGTGACCGCCGCGATGTGATCGAACTTCTCCGACCACACGCCGCCGGCGACGCCGAGCAGCGACAGCATCAGCGACGCGGCCACGGCGTGGAACACGATGTAGCCGACGCTGTGCACGTGCAGGGTGACGAACAGGCTCATGGTGACCGCCACCACGGCGCCCACCAGGACGCCCCGGGTGGCGCCGCCCAGGGCCACGGCCAGGGTCAGCTCGTGGGCGGTGAAGGGCGGCATCAGGGTGTCGACGATGTTGCCCTGGACCTTGGCGATGACGATGGACGAGGACGTGTTGGCGAAGGCGTTCTGCACCATGGCCATCATGATCAGCCCCGGCGCCAGGAACTCCATGAACGGCACGCCGCCGACCCCGCGGGCGACGCCACCCAGGGCGAGGGCGAACACGGCGAGGAACAGCAGGGTGGTGACCACCGGCGCGATGATGGTCTGGGTGTAGACCTTGATGAAGCGGCGCACCTCGCGCAGGTACAAAGTCCACAACCCCAGCCAGTTGTGAGGCCCCAGGTCGATGGTGGGGGCGGGCGATTGCTTCAGCATGGTTCCCCTTATACACCGGTGCCGGCCCGCCCGAACAGGCCGCGGGGGCGGAAGACGAGCACCACGGCGAGGAGGGTGAACACGGCCGCGTCCCGGTAGGCGCCGGACAGGTAGGCCGACCACGCGGTCTCCACCAGGCCCACCAGCAGGCCACCGACCAGCGCGCCGGGCAGCGAGCCGATGCCCCCGACGATGGCCGCGGTCAGCGCCTTGAACCCCAGCATGGTCCCCATGTGGAAGCTCACCCCGCCGTAATGGAGGGCGATGATCACCCCGCACACAGCGGCGCAGGCGGCGCTGAGAACGAAGGTCCAAGCCACCGTCCGGTCCGCGTCGATGCCGCACAGGGCCGCCATGCCCATGTCGTCGGCGCACGCCCGCCACGCGCGCCCGAAGCGGCCGCGCACCATGAGTGCCCACAGGCCGGCGAACAGTGCGGCGATGAAGATCACGATCACCACCTTGAAGGTGGTGACCACGGCCGTGAAGCCGTCGCCGGCGGCGATCACGTGGGTGTCGTTGAGCACCGGCTGCAGCCACCGGTCGCGCGCCCCCTGGGTCAGCCGCACCAACTCCTGGAGGAAGATGGCCAGGCCCACGGTGGCGATCAGCACCGCCTGCGACGGGTGGCCGCGCAGGGGCCGGAAGACGCCGCGCTCGCTGGCCCAGCCGTAGACGGCGGTGATGCCGACGGCGCAGCCCAGGGCGAGGGCCAGGGTCGGCACCACGCCGGCGCCGCCGGCGATGGCGAACAGGTAGACGGCGACCAGCGCCCCGTAGGCCCCGATCATGGCCAGCTCGCCGAAGGCCAGGTTGATGCGGGCGATGAGGGCGAACACCAGGGTGTAGGCTACGGCCAGCAGCGCGTAGACGAAGCCGATGGTCACCCCGTTGACCGCCTGCTGGACCGCATAGGGGAAGGCCGCATCCGCAGGCACCGGGCTGCCGCGCACCGCCGCCTGCGATTCGATGGAGCCCAGCCAGAACCGCCGCAGCATGAAGAGCTGCACATCCGTCAGCGGCCCCCGGCGGTCGGTGGCCACGGCGACCAGCTCCCGCCGCGCCACGTCGAAGCCGCTGCCGCCGAAGGTGCAGCGGATCCAGTGCTCCATGAGGGCCGGGCCTTCGGGCACGCCGTAGCGGACGATGACCGTGTTTTCCGTGCCGGGGTCGATCTCGGCACGCGGTGCCGTGGCCTCGGCGGCCCCCGGCTCGAGGGCCGGCAGCAGGCTCTCGCAGATGCGCGCCTGCTCCACGTCCAGGCCGCCGCAGGCGGCGACGAGCGCGGCGACGAGCACGGCCACGCCCCGCCCCGCCCACGGCATCCGGCAGCCGGACATCAGTCGGAGTCGGTGCCCGCCTCGTGCTCGGTGGGCAGGCCCGGCCTGTCGGCCCGGGGGTTGGCCGCCTTCGGCGCCGGCCGGCGCTCGCCGTCGTCCCCCTCGCGCATGGAGACGTAGGCCGGCGGGGCGCTGCCATCCTTGTCGACGCCGAAATAGACGGTGGTGTGGGGGAACGGGATCTCGATGCCCAGCTCGTCGAAGCGCTTCTTCATGCGCCGATTGAACTCGCGGCCGACGAACCACTGCTTGATCGGCTTGGTCTTGATGCGGACCTTGATGACCACTGCCGAATCGGCGAACTGGTCGACCCCGAGCACCTCCAACGGCTCCAGGATTGCGGGCCCGTACTCGCGATCGGCCTGCATCTCGTCGCTGATCGCCCGCAGGACCTCGGTCACCTGGTCGGTGTCCTCCCGATAGGCCACGCCCACGTCGAAGACATAATACGAGAACTCCTTGGTCATGTTGGTGACCGTGTCCACCGAGCTGAACGGGATGGTGTGGACGTTGCCCGACAGGTCGCGCAGGCGGATGGAGCGGATGGAGATGGCCTCGACCAGCCCGGCGAGGCCGCTCACCTTGACCACGTCGCCCACCGAGATGGCGTCCTCGAACAGGATGAAGGCGCCGGTGATCACGTCCTGCACCAGCTTCTGGGAGCCGAATCCGATGGCCAGGCCGACGACACCGGCGCCGGCCAGCAGCGGGCCGATGTTGACCCCCAGCTCGGACAGCACGATCAGGGTGATGAGGACCAGCAGCACCACCATCAGCGCGTTGCGCATCAGCGGCAGCAGGGTGCGGGCGCGGGCGCTGCGTTCCACCAGCTTGCCGTCGGGGTCGGTCTCGTTGAGGTAGCGCTCGACGGCCGCATTCACGGACTCCCAGACCATCAGGGAGACGACGACGACGGCGCCGATGCTGACCACGCCCTGGACCACCCGCTGGCCGAGCGGCGTTTCGAGCCAGCCGAAGGCGTCGATCCCCCACGCCTGCAGCACGGCGAAGGCGGCGATAACGATGACCAGGGTCCGCAGCACCACGTGGACCACCGGAAGGTAGCGGTTGGCGCGGGCCTCGAGGCCGGGGAAGCGGGCCTTGACGTCGTCGCCCACTTCGAACCCCCGGGCCACCATGCGCCTCATGCCCGCCGACACCAGTCCCGCGGTCACCAGGATCGCCGCCGTCAGCAGGGTGGCGCGGAGAAGGAAGGTGAACCCGCCCTCGACCCCGATGATCCAGATGAGGAACCCGGCCACCACGTAGAGGATGGCCAGCACGTGCCAGATGTCGGCGAAGCGCTGGCGCAGCCGGCCGCCCACGGGCCGGCTCTCCGCGTCCGGAGCCCCGCGGATCCACGCCGCCACCGTGGCCCGGTTCTGGAGCACGAACACAACCAGCATGGCGGTAATCAGCAGGCCCAAGACCCGCAGCAGGCCCAGGTGTCCGCCCTCCGGCAGCCCCAGCACCGCCGCCGCCTCGGCCGCGAAGTAGCCGACGACCCACACCCACACCAGCCGCCGCACCCACAGGAACAGATAGTGGGCGCTCTCGTCGTCGAAGGGGGTCACCCTCAGGGACGGCGCCGCCGGAACCAGCAGCATGCGCGACACGGCCAGCACGGCGCGGGCCAGAAGGTAGGCATTGATCACGGTGACCGCCACCACCTGGACGGTGGGCCCCGGCTGCACCACGGGCAGGACGGCGTAGGCCGCCGCGGCGAACAGGGCGATCGGGGCCACATCGAGGACCGTGCGGGCGAGCAGGAACGGCAGCCGCACCACCAGGCTGTCCACCGAGCGGCTTTCCAGGGCCCGGCGCGGCGTCGCCAGCAGCCTGCGGGACACCGCCTCGGCGATCCAGCCCACCACCAGCACGATGCCCAGCTTGAGCAGCAGCTCGATCCAGCGGGCCCGCTCCGCCGGCTCGGACACCTGCCGGGTCAGCCAGGCGGCGACCACGGGAAGGTCCCGCAGGGCCTCCGCGGCCGCGGCCAGTTCGTTGGCCGTGTCCCGGGCCTTGTCGGTGAGCAGGGCGATGAACCGCGCGCCCGGGCTTTGCGGCGGGGCCTCCTCGGCGGGACCGGCGCGCGCCATGATCAGGGCCCGGATGGCGGCCACAAGCTCGGCGCGTTTGCCCTCGTCCTCGATGGTGGCGACCAGCGCTTCCAGGTCGTCGGTGGTCGCCTCGGCCGCCGGCGTAGGCAGCGCAGCGAGCGCGATCAGCAGTCCCGCCATCGCGGCGATCACCCACCGTCGCCAACCGCCCATGGACGGCGCGTGTGCTCTTGCCAACCCCGGCATGACGGGCGAGATTACGCGCAACGCCTTCGACTGTCACACCTTTTGGGACCGGAACCGGATACCGTCATGACCGTCACCCTCTACCATAACCCCCGGTGCAGCAAGTCGCGCGCCGCCCTCCAGTTGCTGCGCGACAGCGGCACCGAGCCCGAGATCGTCGAGTACCTGAACGACCCGCCCGACGGCGCCGAGCTCAAGCGCATCCTGGGGCTTCTGGGCATGACGCCGCGCGAGCTCCTGCGCCGCAAGGAGGCGAAGCAGGTCGGCCTCGACGACCCGAACCTCAGCGACGACGAGCTGATCGCCGGCATGGTCGCCAATCCGGTCGTCATCGAACGCCCCATCGCCGTCGCCGGCGATCAGGCCCGGCTGGGACGCCCGCCCGAGTCGGTGCTCGAGATCGTGTGAGCGCCGCCGCGCCTACAGCCCCCGCATGAAGGCCGGGCGCAGGCCGGCGAAGCCGGCGCGGGCCGCGGCGATGGTGGCCAGCAGGCGGTCCCGGTCCTTGGGCAGGTTGCCGGCCAGGGCCAGGCAGTTGGAGGCGTGGTTGGAGCGGAAGATGACCGGCGCCGGCGGATCGATGGCGGCGATCAGTCGTTCCTGCTCGCGCAGGATGCCGGCGTCGTCCTGCCAGTCGAACGGCTCCCCGAACGAGCCCAGGAACTCGTCCACCACGCCGTCCTCGAGAGTGAGCTGCAGCGTGGACAGGAAGGTCACCGGCGCCTGGTTCAGCAGCGCCGCCGTGCCGTCGATGTGGTCCTGCCAACGGTCCCGTCCGCCCAGGCCCAGGATCACCGTGGCCGAGACCTTGAGGTTGGCGGCACGGGCCTTGTCCAGGGCCTCGGTCATGGACCGGGGCGTCGCCCCCTTGTGGATGCGGCGCAGGATGTCGGCCGAGCCCGACTCCAGGCCCACGTAGAGCAGGGTCAGCTTGCGCGCCTTCAGCGCCGCCAGCTCGTCCACCGACTTGCGCAACAGGTTGATGGGCGTGGCGTAGATGGAGACCCGGGCAAGCTCCGGAAAGGCCGCGTCGAGCTTGTCCAGGATACGCAGCAGATCGTCGGTGGGCAGCACCAGCGCATCGCCGTCGGCCAGGAACACCCGCCGCGCGTCGGGCCAGTCGGCGGCCGCGGCGTCGATGTCGGCGAATACCGCGTCCAGCGGACGGGCGGTGTAGTGCTTGGACTTGTACATGGAGCAGAACGTGCAGCGGTTGAAGCTGCACCCCAGCGTCGCCTGGATGATCAGGTTGGCGCCCTCGCTGGGCGGGCGGTAGAGCGGCATGTCGTAGGGGACCATGATGGTAGGACTCTAGTTCGGCGACGGCGGCGCAACAAGTCGCCGGTCGCGGCGGCAAATTAGTCCTTCCCATCCACCGACCGGAACTGTAGGTATTAGGACAACCGCCGGAATGGGGACCGGCAGGTTTTTCGGGCGGGCAGAGGATCGTTGCGGTCGGCACCGGCCGTCCTCGCCGGCGCGCTGGGACCGCGACGTCGTCCCCCCGGCACCCAACCGGGGATCATCCGATGCCGACGCCTGACTCCGACCACATCGTGTCCAAGGACAAGTACGATGCCGTCCTCTTCGACCTGGACGGCGTCATCACCGACACCGCGAGCGTCCATTCCGTCGCCTGGAAGGCGCTGTTCGACGAATACCTCAAGTACGTCGCCGAGCGCGACAACGTCCCCTTCAAGCCCTTCGAGATCGAGCCCGACTACCGGGTCTACGTGGACGGCAAGCCCCGCTACGACGGGGTCGACAGCTTCCTGCGGTCCCGCGGCATCGAGCTGCCGTGGGGCGACCCCAGCGACGGCCCCGACCAGGAGACGGTTTGCGGTCTGGGGAACAAGAAGAACGCCCTGTTCAACGACACCTTGAAGAAACAGGGGGCCGACGTCTTCGAGACCTCGGTCCAGTTCGTCCGCGACCTCAAGCAGGCGGGCATCAAGGTCGGCATCGTCTCGTCCTCCAAGAACTGCACGGCGGTCCTGGAATCGGTCGGGATTTTGGACCTCTTCGACGTGCAGGTGGATGGCGTCGTCGCCGCCGAGGAGAACCTCCCCGGCAAGCCGGATCCCGACACCTACCTGGCGGCGGCCCGGCGCGTCGGGGCCAGCGCCGAGCGCTCGGTGGTGGTCGAGGACGCCATCTCCGGCGTCCAGGCCGGCCGCGCGGGGAATTTCGGCCTGGTCATCGGCGTCGACCGTCACGACGAGGCCGAGGCCCTGGCCGAAAACGGCGCCGATGTGGTGGTCAAGGACATCGGCGAGGTGAGCCACGATTTCGAATGAGGGACAACATTTCATGACCCGGCACATCAGCGACCTGCCCAAGGCCGTCGACAGCGGCGACGACCTGGCCGCCCGCACCGGCGGCAAGCGACTGGCCATCTTCCTCGACTACGACGGCACGCTGACCCCCATCGTGGCGCGCCCCGAATGGGCCGTCATGGACCCCAAGATGCGCGAGGTGGTCCGCGACCTGTCGAAGCGCTGCACCGTGTGCATCGTCAGCGGCCGCGACCGGCCCGACGTGGAGGGCATTGTGCAGATCGAAGGCCTCATCTACGCCGGCAGCCACGGATTCGACATCGCCAGCCCCGACGGCCGCTCCATCCAGCGCGAGGAAGGGGCGGAGTTCTACCCCCTCCTGGAGGAGATCAAGGCACGGCTGCACCGGGAGCTGGACCCGATCGAGGGCTCGCAGATCGAGCCCAAGAAGGCTTCGGTGGCGGTGCACTACCGCAACATCGCCGAAGCCGAACGCCCCAAGGTGAAGGAGTTGGTCGACGACATCCTGGCCAAGAACAGCCAGCTCAAGGTGACGCCGGGCAAGATGGTCTACGAGATCCAGCCCAAGCTGGACTGGGACAAGGGCAAGGCGGTGCTCTACCTGCTGGAGGCCCTGGACCTGACCGGCCCCGACGTGCTGCCCATGTACTTCGGCGACGACCACACCGACGAGCATGCCTTCGAGGCGCTCAAGACCAAGGACGGCCTCAACGTCTTCGTCGGCGACCCGACGGACCCCGAGGTGGCCGGGCGCACCACCGCCGCCGATTACCTCTGCCACAATCAGGACGAGGTGGCCGAGCTGCTGTCCATGCTCGGCACCTGAAGAACACGCGGAAGGGGGAAACGTCATGACTCCATGGACCCTGGTCTACGATGGTTTCGTGCCCGAGGAGGAAGGCCTGCGCGAGTCCCTGACCGCGCTCGGGAACGGCTATTTCTGCACCCGGGGGGCCGCCGAGTGGGCGACCGACGACGGCACGCATTATCCGGGCACCTACATGGCCGGCGGCTTCAACCGCCTGACCACCGAGGTGGCGGGGCGGCCGGTGGTCAACGAGGACCTAGTCAACATGCCCAACTGGCTGCCGCTGACCTTCCGCATCGAGGGCGGCGAGTGGTTCAACCTGGCCGACGTGGACCTCACCACCTACCGCCAGGAGCTGGACATGAAGGACGGGCTCATGATCCGCGTCCTGGAGTTCCGCGACAAGGCGGGCCGGGAGACCGCGCTCACCAGCCGGCGGCTGGTCAACATGGCGCGCGCCCACAAGGCGGGTATCGAGTGGACCCTGACGGCCCGCAACTGGTCGGGGCGGGTGGAGGTGCGCTCGGGCCTGGACGCTGGCGTCATCAACAACAACGTGGCGCGCTATCGCGACTTGGCGTCCAAACACCTGGAAACCCTGGAGATGGGGCCGGCCGACGACGAGGCCATCTTCTTGCTGGCCCAGACCAACCAGTCGCGCATCCAGGTGGCCCAGGCCGCCCGCACCCGCGTGTTCTTCGACGGGGAACAGGTGCCGCTCGAGGTCGAGCGCACCACGCACGAGGAAGACGAGCGCATCTGCCAGGACTTGGCCTTCCAAATTGACGAGGGCCGCCCGGTGCGGGTCGAGAAAATCGTGCGCTTTTTCACGTCGCGCGACCGCGGCATCTACGAACCGGGCACCGAGGCCAGGACGCGAATCACCCGGGGCAGCGACTTTGCCACCATGTTGCGTTACCACCGCCTGGAGTGGGGCCAGCTCTGGCACCGCTGCGATATCACCTTCGCGGGCCAGGACCGCATCCAGATGGTCGTGCGCCTGCACATCTTCCACCTGCTCCAGACCCTGTCACGCAACACCATAGACCTGGACGCCGGCACCCCCGCCCGCGGCCTGCACGGAGAGGCCTACCGCGGGCATATCTTCTGGGACGAGCTCTACATCCTGCCGTTCCTCAACTTCCGCCTGCCCGAGGTCAGCCGGTCGATGCTGCTGTACCGCTACCGCCGCCTCGACGAGGCCCGGGCCCACGCCCAGGAGGCAGGCTACAAGGGTGCCATGTTCCCGTGGCAGAGCGGCTCCAACGGCCGCGAGGAGACCCAGGTGGTGCACCTGAACCCCAAGTCGGGGCGCTGGCATCCCGACCTCAGCCATAACCAGCGCCACGTCAACGCCGCCATCGCCTACAACATCTGGCAGTACTACCAAGCCACGGGCGACGAGCGCTTCATGGCCGTCTACGGCGCCGAGATGCTGTTCGAGATCGCCCGCTTCTGGGCCTCCATCGCCCATTACAATCCCAAGCGCGACCGCTATGAGATCCATGGCGTCATGGGCCCCAACGAGTACCACGAGAAGTATCCGGGGGCCGAAGAGGGGGGCGTCAAGAACAACGCCTACACCAACGTCATGGTGGCGTGGATCATGGAGATCGCCCTGGAGGCCCTGGACGGCCTGCTCGACCACCGCCGCGACGAGCTGCGCGAGACCCTGGAGATCACGGACGAGGAGGTCTCGCTGTGGGCGGACATGGCCCACAAGATGTACGTGCCCTACCACGGCGACGGCCTCATCAGCCAATTCGAGGGTTTCGACGACCTCGAGGAGCTGGACTGGGACGCCTACCGGGAGAAGTACGGCAACATCCAGCGCATGGACCGCATCCTCGAGGCGGAGGGCGACTCGGCCGACCACTACAAGCTGTCCAAGCAGGCCGACGCCCTGATGCTGTTCTACCTGTTCTCCGAGGACAGCTTACGCGCCATCTTCGAGCGCCTGGGCTGCCCCTTCGACGAGCACACCGCGCCCAAGAACATCGAGTATTACTACAAGCACACCTCCCACGGCTCGACGCTGAGCCTCATCGTCCATTCGGCGATCACGCCCGGTTTCGACCCCGATGGATCGTGGGACATGTTCATGGCGGCCCTGGAAAGCGATATCGGCGACATCCAGGGCGGCACCACCGTCGAGGGCATCCACCTGGGCGTCATGGCCGGCACCGTGGACCTGATCCAGCGCGGCTACATGGGGGCGGAGATCCGCGACGACGTGCTGTTCTTCAACCCTCTGCTCCCCCACAAGATGCATGGGCTCAAGTTCTCCTTGTTCTTCCGCGGCATGTGGCTGGACGTGGAGCTGACCGCCAACAAGATCAAGATCGCGCCCCAGCACGGCGGGCCGGACACGGTCAAGGTGGGGATAGGCGATCGGATCTACTACCTGCGCTCGGGCTACGCCCGCGAATTCGCGCTCTGATCGGCGGGGCGGCCTCCTCGGCGACGGGCCATGGCGGCAAGCAAGGGGCGCCCACCGGACGCCGCGTCCATCATCGCCCAGGCCGTCGCCCTGCAACGCCGCGGCCGTCTGGCCGAGGCGCTCAAAGCCTACGCCGCCGCCTCCGTTCTCGAGCCCACCAACCCCGATGTCTTCAACAACATGGGCGTGGCCCTGCGATCGCTCGGCAAGCCCGATGCGGCCGCGGCCCTGTACCGGCGGTCGCTGGCGCTCAGGCCGGACGCGCCGGGCACCCACTCCAACCTGGGCAACGCGCTCCGCGACATGGGCCGCCACCGGGAGGCGGCGGACCGGCTCCGGCACGCCGTCGGACTGGCCCCGGACTCGGTGGAGGCCATCTATAACCTGGGCCTCGCGCTCCGCGACCTGGGCGAGGACGCCGAGGCCCTGGAGCACTTCGACCGCGCTCTCGCTCTCGACCCGGACCATGGGGAGTGCCGATGGGACCGGGCGTTCAGCCTGCTGATCAGTGGCGACCTGGAGCGGGGGTTCCCCGAATCCGAGTCGCGGTGGCTCCTGCGCCGCAGCCCGCCGCGCACCTTCACCCAGCCCCTGTGGGACGGCGCGCCGCTCAATGGGCGGACCATCTTCCTGCACCGGGAGCAGGGCTTCGGCGACATGATCCAGTTCGTCCGCTACGCCCCGCTGGTCAAGGCCCTCGGCGGCACCGTGCTGGTGGAGACCCAGCCCGAGCTGCTGCGCCTGTTCGCCACTGCCCCCGGCATCGACCGACTCGTGCCGTCCAACGGGCCGTTGCCGGACTTCGACGTCTACGCGCCGCTGATGAGCCTCCCCGGCATCCTCGGCACCACGCTGGACACGATCCCCGCCGACGTGCCCTATCTGGAGCCGCCGTGGCCGCGCGATTTCCGCCTGCCGGCCCTGCCCGGCGCGCCCCTGACCGTGGGCATCACCTGGGCCGGCAAGCCCAGCCACGGCAACGACCGCAACCGGTCCCTCCCCTTCGGCCACATGGCCGAGCTGCTGAGCGTGCCCAATGTGGTGCTGTTCAACCTCCAGAAAGGGGAGCGGGTGGCGGATATCGAGGCCCACGGTTGCCAGGGGCTGATCCCCGACCTGGGCGCCCGGTTCAGCAACTTCGGGGATGCCCAGGCGGTGGCCCAGCTCGACCTGATCATTACCGCCGATACCGCGCTTGCCCACCTGGCGGGTGCTTTGGCGCGCCCCGTGTGGCTGGTCCTGCCGTTCGTCTGCGACTGGCGGTGGATGCGGCACCGCGACGACAGCCCGTGGTATCCGACCATGCACCTGTTCCGCCAGACCGCCCACGGCGACTGGGACGGCGTAATGGATCGGGTCACCGAGGCGTTGGTGGAGGAGTCCCGAAAAAGGTCGTCGGCATCGCGAACCAATTAGATATCGAGCTACTCAAGGCGTTGTTGCCGACCATGCGGTTTACGACTGCCGGTTAACTCTTCCAACAAGGTCAACATAAGCTTCTGCGCTGGATCGGGTTTTGTAAATCCGCCCATTGACTGTAAAGGTGCCGTCTGAGTTCTTTACTATTTCGCTTGAAAACTCTTCCGGTGGCTGTTCCTCGACAAGTTTTAGAACACACGTCAACTCGTCTCCCACAGCAAGTGCCAGACCAATACAAAAAAACAAAACCCATTTGATCCACGTCTCAAAATTGGAATCAAAAACAGAATTCGAGAGCACTATTGCTCCAAATAACATTGCCGCTATCGTCCCACTCATGACATTTTTTCGTTGGTTTTTTCGGCCACATTGAGGACAGGTAAGAGGATTCCACCGAGTTAGCTTCCAAGCTTTGAGGGGCTCGAAATGATGGCCACAAGCCTGACAGGTCATTGGCCCAAATTCAAACTGGGTCACTTGCCCCGCCTTTCATCACGTATTGAGGTCAGGGCCATATTCTCAACTTACGTGCTCTACGCCAAGGGACCTTCGCTCATAACGTGAATGTGCGGCATCCCACGAATGGCGAGATTCCTCGCATGGTCGACGGCGCCATTGGCGGGGACTGATTGTGTTTCTGCAGGGTGCGACGCCCTCACGACAATGACGGGAAACAGACGGCGGGCGGCGGGCGCCAGGTAACCGCCTGGCGGCCTCCGGCGGCGGTGGCCAGGGCCGCCGCGTAGAGGTCGTCGACGGTCGTCCCATCGGGCAGACGGACCAGGTGGGCGGGGCAGCGGCGGCAGTCGGAGCTGCCCAGTCCCGGCGCCGGCACGGTGGTCCCTGGCCAGGCCCGGGCCGCGTCGATGAGCCCGCACTCGCGGCCGCCGGGAACGGCCACCACCGCCGCCACGCCATGGACGTTGGTCAGCCGGTCCACATGCCAGCGGACGGTCTTGGCCGCTTTCAGGTGCCGGCGCACCCGGGCGCGGATGCCGCCCGGGCCGTAGGCGCTGCCGGCGTACAGATAGAGCCCCGCGGGCAGATCGACGGCCCGGCCGCCGCGGCCGGCGATCCGGGTTCCCCGTCCCACGTCGATGATCAGGCCGTAGGCCCCGGGGCCGTCGGGCAGGAGGTCGGCGTCGTCGAAGGCGGTGACGGGCGGCACGGAACGGTCTTCCTTGGCGGGGGATGCGGCGCCGGCATGATAAGGCCTTTCTTAACCATATCCACCTAGGGTGAGAGGCTCGAAGCGAACCGTCGGAGGACGGCCTTGGCCGGACATCAGCACACCTTCGAGGATGGCGAGGTCATCGTCGGAACGGACCAGCGCCACGGCGCCGGCCGCGCCTACGTTGTGGCCGACGGCAACGTGGAGATCAGCCGGCCCGGCGACAAGGGCCCGTTGACCCTGGCCGTTCTCGGCGCCGGCGACCGGCTCGACCCGACGGCGCTCGAACGCTCCGGCGGCGCCGTCCTCGCCCGCGCCGTGGGACCGGTGGTGCTCGAGGAGCTGCCGGGCGAATCCCTGATCGGGTGGCTGCGAAGCGCCCCGGGAGCCGTCCTGTCCCGCCTCGGCGCGCTGCTGTTCGGAGCACCGACGCCGCGACCGCCGGCCGCCGACCCGCCGGTCCGCGCGCCCGACTCGGTCCAGCGCTCTCCCGCGTTGTCATGGGGCTGGGGCCGGGACCGCATCCACATCCGGGTCGCCCCCCTGGCACCGGGGCCCGGGGTCGATCCCGCCATCGCCGCCGCCGTGACCCGGCAGGTGGTCGACGCCCTCGACCAGCGCCGCGTCAGCCGCGCCCGCGCCATTCCCGAGGTGGTGGCCGGCGATCCCACACGATCTCCCATCGAGGCCCTGGCGACGGCCGCCGTCAGGGGCCGGGCGCTGCTGTCCGCAGCCGATGCCGACCTCCTGGTCTGGGGCGAGGTGCCGGCGCCGGCGGCCACCGTGCACCTGCGGTTCGTCAGCCTGATGCCGGTCGAGGACCGGCCCGGCGCACCGGGACCCTCGTCCCTGCTGGTCCTGCCCACCGAGTTCGGGCGCCCGTTCGCGCCCTTGCTGTTGGCGACGGCCCTGAGCGCCGTCGGGCCGCGGTCTCCCCACAAGGCGGCCCGGGTGGGAACGGCGTTGCCGGCCCTCTTGGAGGCCGCGCTGCCGGTGGCCGCCGCCCTGCCGGTGACCATGACGCCGCGCGAGCAGGCGGCGACGCGCATCTGCGCCGGCCACGCCCTGGCCACCCTGGCCCACCACAGGAGCGACCGCGGCCTCCATCTGATGGCGGCGGAGACCTACCGCGATGCCCTCGCCGGCCTGTCCGACGACGAGCTGCCCTTGGAGCAGGCAACCGCCTACAAGAGCCTCGGCGCCGTGCTGCAGATCCTCGCCGAAGGGGATCTCGGGGCGGCCACCCTAGAGGCGGCGGCCGAGGCCCTGACCCGTTCCCTGGCCGAGATGACCCGGCAGGACTTCCCCCGCGAGTGGGCGGCGGCCCAGACCCGCCTGGGGCAGGTGCTGTACCGGTTGGACGCCCGCGTCGGCGACGTGACGCTGCTCAAGGACGCGGTCAACGCCTTCCAGAGGGCGTTGCAGGGGCTGAGCCGGGAGCACACGCCGCTCGCCTGGGCCGAGGCCATGAACGGCTTCGCCCAGGCCACGCAGGTGCTGGGTGAGCAGTTCCGCAGCCGCATCGCCTTGGAGACGGCGGTGGCGGCCTGCCGGGCGGCGCTGATGGTGCGGCACCGGGAGACCACGCCGCTGGCCTGGGCGGCGACCCAGAACAACCTGGGCTCGGCGCTGTTCCTGCTCGGCCGGCTGACCGGCGAGGCGGCGCCCCTGGACGAGGCGGCGGCCGCCTTCCAGCAGGCCCACGACGTCTACCTGGGCCACGGCGCCCCGGTCCTCGCGGCCATCGCCGACCGCAACGCGAGCCACGTCACCCGCCTGCTGGTGGCCCGCCAGGGCAAGACCGACTGGGGCAGCCCGGAGCCTCGACCGCGCCCGCGCGCCGCCGTTGCAGCCGCGTCGGCAGGCGCCGCCTAAACCCCTGGCATCAAGAAAGCGCGATCGGCGTCAGCGGCCGGCAGCCACGTAGACGCGGCAGTTGGAATAGCCGTCGTTGAAGAAATGGAAGGTGAAGCCGGGCAGGCCCAGGTTGCGCGGATCGCGCAGGTTCCAGCCTTTCTTGGCGATGCCCGTTGTGGCCGGTCCGACCTCGCCTTGGAAGCCGATGTGCAGGCGCAGGTCCCGCATCTGATTGAATTCGCCGCGGCGGCATGCCTCGCTGAGATTGCGGTCGAGCTGCCCCACCCGCCAATAGGGGCTCTTGCTGCGGGCGTATCTGATGGAGTCGGCCGCCTCGGCCGCCGTCGGCCCGAACGCCAGCACCGCCGCCAGGACCGCCAGCGCGGCGGCACGCCCGAGCCGGACCACCAAACCATGTTGCGGCTGGACAGGCAGGTTGCTCATGGGGGTAATCTACCATGTCATGTTGGGAAACCCCACCCTCGGCGGACGCCGTGGCGTCGTCGCCCTCGCCGCGGCCGCGGCGGCGTTTGCCGGCGCCCTGCTGTCGGCGGTCCCGGCGGCGGCGCAGATCACCGGGCCGGCCCGGGTCATCGACGGCGACACCGTCGAGGTGCGTGGCCTGCACATCCGCCTGCACGGGGTCGACGCGCCGGAAGCGGACCAGCGCTGCGACAGCGACCGCGGCGTCCCCTACGACTGCGGCGTCGCCGCCACGCGTGAGCTGGCGCGCCTGGTGGAAGGACGGCCCCTCACCTGCCACGGCCGCTCCCGGGACTCCCTGGGCCGCCTGATCGCCGTCTGCACCCTGGGCAGCACCGACGTCGGGGAGCAATTGGTCCGCGCCGGCTGGGCCCTCGCCGACCCTCAGGTGGGCGACTACCTGGCGCCGCAACGGCAGGCGGAGGGGCGCCGCGCCGGTCTGTGGGCCGGGCGCTTCGTGCCGCCCTGGGACTGGCGGCAGGGGCGGCGGGGCGTCGGCGCTCAGCTCGCCTGCGTCTTCGGCACCGTCGAGGCCGGCACCCCCGGCTGCACGCCGTTCCGCGCCGGCGACGGCAGCCTGTTCGCCTTGCGCGGCGACATCGGCCTGCTGGAGCCGGGCATTGTCGCCTGCCTGTGCGGCACCCTGGCCGCCGGGTCTTTCTGCGTCGAGGGGACGCCCCTGCTGGTGTCCCACGTGGGGACGGACGACGAGTGCGCGGCCTCCCCGGACGCGCGGTAAGGGCCACCGCGATTAAGGATTTGTTGAGGGTTGGCGCCCATACTGGGACCTCACGCCGGGCAAGATCGTGGGGTGCGCCATGAAACGGTCCGTGACCTACCGACTGGATGAACGCGAGAAACTGTGGATCCGCCTGGAGGGATACCGCTGGCGCCGCGCCACCGGCGACGAGACCAGCGTCTTCTTCCGCTCCCATCCGGATCTTCTTCTTCAGGTGTCCTGGGTCACCCGACGCCCGCCCGGTAGCGGCAATCCCTTCGTCCAAATCGCCACCTGACCAGCCGCCACGGCCGTTGACGTGACCGGCGCCGGCCGGCGCCGGTACGGTCTTGCCGGCGGGGCGGCATCATTTGTCGGGTTTTCTTACAAATGAACGGCGCCTTTCCCCGGCGGCCCATATCAAACGTTTGAGATTCCGTTTCTTTTCCGGGTGGCACAGATGTTGCGGAGATGTCAGCGGCACGTATTGACATGGGCGTCGCGATGTCGGCGTCCGGACCAAGGACTGGAAGCGGAATACGGCCATGAAACGGTTCATTACCTACAAGCTCGACGAGCGCGACAAGCTGTGGATCCGCCTCGAGGGGTACCGCTGGCGGCGGGCCACCGGCGAGGAGACCAGCCTGTTCCTGCGCGACCATCCGGACCTGCTGTTGCAACTGTCCTGGGATACGGACCGCCACGGCAGCAGGCGTGGCGGTACCATCCGCTTCGCTGCCTGAGTCCGGCGCGGGCGGTATTCCCGGCCGACGGAGCGCGAACAAGAAGGCGCCCGGGCCGTGCGGGATACCGCCCGCCGCCGTTCCCCCCGAAAAGCCGATCCTGGCCCGAGCGCGGCCCGCGCGTCGAACCGCTACTCTCGCGCCGTTCCTGCTATCATCCGCGCCGGACGCGGATCCGATGTTGCAACGGGGGGCCGGTGCCCGATTTCAGGATGGAGCGCGCGGCGGGAGGCGTCGTCGCCGGGGTGGACGAAGCCGGGCGCGGGCCGTGGGCCGGGCCGGTGGTGGCCGCGGCGGTGATCCTCGACCCGGCGACCCTGCCCGATGTCCTGAGGCACGGCCTCGACGATTCCAAACGCCTGACGGCGGCCCGCCGCGCCGACCTGTTCGCCTCTCTCTCCGACCACGCCCGGATCGGTGTCGGCCGTGCCGAGGTGGCGGAAATCGATACCCTCAACATCCTGCAGGCGGCCCTGCTGGCCATGTCCCGTGCCGTGGCGGCGCTGGGCACGGTTCCCGACATAGCCCTCGTCGACGGCAACCGGGCGCCGAGTCTGCCCTGTCCCGTGCGCTGCGTGGTGAAGGGTGACGCCGCCAGCCTGTCCATCGCCGCCGCCTCCATCGTCGCCAAGGTCACCCGCGACCGCTGCATGGGCGAGCTGGCCCGGGACTTCCCGGGCTACGGCTGGGACCGCAATGCAGGCTACGGCACGGCCGAGCACCGGGCGGCCCTGGAGCGCCTGGGCGTGACCCCGCACCACCGAGTCAGCTTCGCGCCGGTCCGCAAGATATTGGGAGCGGACTCGGCGTCTCCCCCACATATGGGTGCACCGTCTTAACCGCGTCCGGCCGACCCCGTTAACCATAACCCATTGAATCCATTTAGTTCTTGACGGGGACTCCCGGCTGACTCATGCTGCCGGCCATGGCCGGGAGGGGGACAATCCAGGTGGACCGCATCCTGCTCGGCGACTGCGTCGAGCGCATGGGGGCGCTGCCGGCGGAGTCGGTGGACATGGTGTTCGCCGACCCGCCCTACAATCTGCAGCTCGACGGCGAGTTGCTGCGTCCCAACAACACCAAGGTGGACGGGGTCGACGAGGACTGGGACCGCTTCGACGGGTTCGCCGCCTACGACCGCTTCACCGCCGAGTGGCTGCGGGCCGTGCGCCGGGTGCTGAAGCCGACGGGGACCCTGTGGGTGATCGGCACCTACCACAACATCTACCGGGTCGGCGCCGTCCTCCAGGACCTGGGCTTCTGGATGCTCAACGACATCGTCTGGCGCAAGACCAACCCCATGCCCAACTTCCGCGGCCGCCGCTTCACCAATGCCCACGAGACCCTGATCTGGTGCACCCGCGACCGGGATTCGCGCTACCGCTTCAACTACGACGCCATGAAGAGCCTGAACGACGACCTGCAGATGCGGTCCGACTGGCTGCTGCCCCTGTGCACCGGGCGCGAGCGCCTGAAGGTGGACGGCCACAAGGCCCACCCGACCCAGAAGCCGGAAGCCCTGCTGTACCGCATCATCCTGGCGTCCACCGAGGCCGGCGACCTGATCCTCGACCCCTTCGTCGGCAGCGGCACCACGGCCGCCGTGGCCAAGAAGCTGGCGCGTCACTACATCGGCATCGACAACAACCCCGGCTACGTGAGCCTGGCCGAGGAGAGGGTGGCCCGCGTCGGACGGCCCGGCGACATCGATCTGGTGTCGACGCCGTCGCGCCGCTCGGAGCCGCGCATCCCCTTCGGCTGGCTGGTGGAGCGGGGCCTGCTGACCCCGGGCGACGTACTGACCGATCACCGCCGGCGCTATTCGGCACGGGTGCGCGCCGACGGCACCGTCGTCGGACCCGACGTCCGGGGCTCCATCCACAAGGTGGGCGCGCACGTGCAGCGGGCGCCGGCCTGCAACGGCTGGCAGTTCTGGTGCGTCGAGGTCAACGGCCGGCTTGTCCCCATCGACGTGCTGCGGCAGAAATTGCGGGCCGAGCTGCACTGACGCGAACCGGCCGGAGTATCCGATCATGACGCCGTTGCTCGACGCCGTGTGGCGCCGGCGCGCATGGATTGTCGGCGGCGTGGCCATCCTGTGCCTGGCCAACGTGATCGCCGTGGCCGCCGCCTACCTGGCCTACCCCGGCTATCTGGACCACGGGGAGCCCAGTGTCGCCCTCATCTCGTGGGGCGTGCTCCACGGCAACGAAGCCTACCCGTCCCTCGACTCGCCGGGGCAGGTGGCCAACATCTACGGTCCCTTCGCGTTCCTGATCCACGCGCTGGTCTTCGCCGTTGCCGGCGGCACCATGGCGGCGGGCAAGGCGGCCTCCCTGGCCGCCGCGGTGGCGTTGCCCATCGTCGTCTTCCTGACCCACCGGCGCGACGGCGCGGCGCTGGCCGTCGCCGGGGCGATCGCGGCGTGCGGATACATCCTCCTGACCGTCCACACATCCCTGTGGAACCGCCCCGATTCGAGCCTGGCGCTGGTCGCCGCCCTGGCCGTATGGGCCGCCAACGCGGCCAACCGCACCGACAGACCGTGGGCCGGCGCCATCGCCGTCGGCCTGTGCGGCGGCGTGGCGGTGGGCCTGAAAATCCACGGCGGCATCTATGTCCTGCCGGCGGCGGTGCTGCTGGGGGCGCGCCAGGGCTGGCGGCCGTTCCTGGCCGCCGGGGTGGTGGGGGTGGTGGTGACCCTGCTGCCGTTCCTGTCGGCCGCCTTTCCCCTCGACACCTACCTGGCCTGGTTTCCCCGCATGGCCGGCAAGGAGACGTCGGCGGCCATGCTCGCCAACACCGGCAAGAAGGCCCTGCTCTACGTGGTGCCGGCCCTGTTCTTCGTCGCCGCCCTGGGGTGGGCCGACCGACGCCCGGACCGCGCCGAGGCCCTCTACGTCGCCGCCTTCCTGGTGTCCGTCGCCCTCGCCTTTCCGGTCGCCGCCAAGCCGGGGGCCGGCACCTATTACCTGTTTCCCTTCGCCCCCGTGGCCATCGACGTGATGCTGCGCAACGCCCGCCGCGTCCGCGCCCCCCGCCACGTAGTCGGGGCCGCCGTCGGTCTGGTCGCCGCCGTGGCCATGGTGGTGTCGGTGCCGGTCCAGCGGCGCTACCTGCGCAACCTCCATTGGGAGCGCTCGGCGGCCATCACCGCCGAGATCCGCGCCATCATGGCCGCTTACCCCGGCCGAACCATCGAGATGGGCACCGGCGAATCCCTCGCCGGATATCTGACCACCTTCCAGAAGACCCTGCTGGTTTTCGCCGGTCATCCCTACACCCTGGAGACCGCTGTTCTGTTCGAATTCAGTGCCTTGGGCATACCCCTGACGGAAAGCACCTTGAACCTTGTGCGCACATGCAATACGGACGTATGGCTTGTGCCGCGCGGCGAGCGCCCGTTCGCCATGGTCGGCTATTATGGCGTCCCGCCTTACGACGAGGCTTTCCGGCGTGCCTTCACCGAGTCCTACCGCAGAGACCGATCCTTCTCCTTCTTCGACGCCTGGACCTGTCGCGCCGACCGTCCCGGCCGCGACGGCGGCCACTCCGGCGCCACCCCCTCCTGAACCCGACCCGGCGCCCGCCCCCGCCACGGCGGCGTCCGCCGCGGAGGCCAGCCTGACCTACCGCATCAAGCGGTTCCTGATGCGCCACATCGGCAACATGCGGGTGCTGGCGTTCCTCGACGACACCTACCATCTGCTGGCGATGCCGTTCGGCTACGCCTCCTACCTGGTGCACCGGCTCCGCCGGCGGCCCTACTTCGGGGTCTGGCTGGCCTCGGCGCAAGGCAACCCTGGGCGCCGCAGGTACATGCGCCTGGCGGTCGACCATCTGGTCGATGCCCGGCGCGCCGACGGCAACGGGTCGGACAACGGCGTCCGCATCCTCGAGATCGGCGCCTACGCCGGCGGCAGCGCCATCACCTGGGGACGCGCCCTCCAGGCGCACGACCTCGCGGACCGGCTGGTGGTCTCGGTGGACCCGTGGAACAGCTACCTGGACCTGAGCGCCAACTCGCGGCTGCTCTACCGGATCATGGATCGCAACCTGGCCAAAGGAAAGGTCCTGGCCCTGTTCATCCGCAACCTGCGCGCCGCCGGCCTGTCCCATCTGTGCCGGGAAATCCGCGGCCGGTCCGACGAGATGCTGCCGTTGATCCGGGACGCCCAGTTCGACCTGATCTACGTGGACGCCGATCACCGCGCCGAGGCCGTGTTCTCGGATCTCACCAACGCCGACCGCCTGCTCAAGGACGGCGGCATCCTGTGCGGCGACGATCTGGAGCTGCAGCTCGGCGACCTGGGACGGGCGGGCGACGGCGACATCCCCGCCACGGACGTGGCCATGGACCCGGCCACCCACCGGATCTACCACCCCGGCGTCGCAGTGGCGGTGGACCGGTTCTTCGGCCGCCGCATCACCTGCTACGACGGGTTCTGGGTGGTGCGCAAGAGGGGCGCCGACTTCGAGGATGTGGTGTTGCCGGTGTAACCTCCGGCGGGCGGAAAACCGGGATTTTCGGATGGCGGTGGACCCATGGATCGTGTATAGGGCGTCCCGGTCCTCCCCTTTGTCCGAGCCTCCGAGGCGACCCACCGTGGCGGCGCACGATCCCCGACTCGTCCGAACCCTCTACCGTTCGCTGCGACTGATCCGCCGTGCCGAGGAACGCCTCGCCGAGATCTATCCCAGCGACAAGATCAAGAGCCCCGTGCACCTGTCCATCGGCCAGGAGGCGGCGTCCGTCGGCGTCTGCGACGCGCTGGAGCCGGACGACGTGGTCAGCGCCACCTATCGTGGCCACGCCGCCTATCTGGCCAAGGGCGGCAGCCTGCCGGCCATGATCGCCGAGATGTACGGCAAGGCCACCGGCTGCGCGGCCGGCAAGGGCGGCTCCATGCATCTGGTCAGCGCCGAACGGCACGTGATCGGGGCCTCGGCGGTGGTCGGCACCAACATCCCCATCGCCGTAGGTCACGCGCTGGCCTTCAGGCGTCAGGGCCGGGACCGGGTCGTCGTCTGCTTCTTCGGCGACGGCGCGACCGAGGAAGGCGTGTTCTACGAAAGCCTCAACTTCGCCGCCCTGCACCGGCTGCCGGTGTTGTTCGTCTGCGAGAACAACCACTACGCCATCCACGAGCCGCTAGCCAAACGGTGGGCCACCGACCGCCTGGGCGAGCGGGTGGCGACCTACGGGATGAAGACCCACCTGGTTCCCGACGCCGACGTGTTCGCCATCCGCGACGGCGCCGCCGCGGCCATCGCCCGCATGCGGGCCGGCGGCGGCCCCGAGTTCATGGAATGCCGGGTCTACCGGTGGCGGGAGCACGTGGGCCCGAACGAGGACTACGACGCCGGGTACCGCTCCCGGGACGAGGCCGTTCCGTGGATGGACGGTGACCAGGTGGCTCGCCTCGCCGCCATGCTGGAGGCGGACGTGCGCGCCGCCGTGGACGCCGAGGTCGAGGCCGAGATCGACGCCGCCGTCGCTTTTGCCGAGACCAGCCCGCCGCCGGCGCCCGATGCCCTTTTCGCCCATGTCTTCGCCGGATAGCGGCGTGGCGAGCGCCCCGTCCACCGCGCCTGCGGGCGAAGACCGGCGCGTGCTCAGCTACGTCGACGCCCTGCGCGAGGCGGTCGCCCAGGAGATGGAGCGCGACGCGTCCGTGTTCGTCATGGGCCTCGACGTGGACGATCACAAGGCCATCCAGGGCTCGACGCGCGGCCTGGTCGAACGGTTCGGTCCCGACCGCGTGTTCACCACGCCCCTGTCGGAGGACGCCATGACCGGCGTCGCCATCGGCGCCGCCATGGCCGGCATGCGCCCCATCCACGTGCACATCCGCAACGATTTCCTGATGCTGTGCATGAACCAGCTCGTCAACATGGCCGCCAAGAGCCATTACATGTACGGCGGCGCCGTGACCGTGCCCCTGGTGGTGCGCAGCATGATCGGCAAGTCGTGGGGCCAGGGGGCCCAGCACTCCCAGGCCCTGCACGCCATGTTCATGCACGTGCCGGGGCTCAAGGTGGTGGCCCCGTCCAACGCCCACGACGCCAAGGGCTGCCTGATCGCCGCCATCCGCGACGACAATCCGGTGATCTTCGTCGAGCACCGCCTGCTCTACTTCAGCGACGCCTACGTGCCGGCCGAGCCGTTCGTCACCGAGTTCGGCCGCGCCGCCGTCCGCGCGCCCGGCGACGACATCACCCTGGTCGGCGTCTCCAACATGGTCATGGAATGCCTGCGGGCCCGCGAGCTGCTGGCCGAGGTCGGCGTTTCGGCCGAGGTCGTCGATCCCATCTCGCTGATGCCGTTGGACACCGACACCATCGCCGCCTCGGCCCGCCGCACCGGGCGTCTCCTGGTGGTCGACAACGCCTGGACCACCTGCGGCGCCAGCGCCGAGATCATCGCCCGGGTGGTCGAGGACCCGGGGACCGGCGGCACCGTCGCCGTCCGCCGCTTAGGATTCGCGCCCACCACATGCCCGACCACCCCGTGGCTGGAGCAGGGGTTCTATCCCAATCCGGCGACCATCGCGGCCTCGGCCCGGCGCATGGTCGATCCGTCGGCGGCGCCGTGGGAGCCGGACCCGGAGAAGGCGCAGCTTGCTTACCAGAAGCAGTTCCGGGGGCCCTTCTAGGTCGCCGATGTTTTACGAGCTCGCCGCATCGTCCTGGGGTGACGAGGAGCCGGAGGCCATCCGCCGGGTGATCGCCTCGGACCGCTTCACCATGGGCCCCGAGGTGGCCGCCTTCGAGGCCGAGTTCGCCACCTATTTCGGACGCAAGCACGCGGTGATGACCAACTCGGGGTCGTCGGCCAACCTCATCTCGGTGGCCAGCCTGTTCTTCCGCAAGGACCGGCCGCTGGAGCGCGGCGACGAGGTGATCGTGCCGGCCATCTCCTGGGGGACCACCTACCATCCGCTGCAGCAGTACGGACTCAGGCTGCGCGTGGTCGACGTGGAGCTCGACACCCTGAACATGGACACCGCCCGACTGGCCGACGCCCTGACCCCGCGCACCCGGATGATCGTCGCCGTCAGCATCCTCGGCAACCCGGCCGCCCTCGACGTCATGCGCGACTTCGCCGACCGTCACGGCCTTTATTTCATGGAGGACAACTGCGAGTCCCTGGACGCCGAGCTCAACGGGCGCAAGACCGGGACCTTCGGCGACCTGGCCACGTCCAGCTTCTTCTTCTCCCACCACATCGCCACCATGGAAGGCGGCATGGTGACCACCGACGACGACGAGCTGGCCCACCTGCTGCGCAGCCTGCGTGCCCACGGCTGGACCCGCGACGTGCCGGTCGGCTCGCCCATCTTCGAGCCCCGTGACGACGATTTCTTCGAGGCCTACCGGTTCATCCTGCCCGGCTACAACGTGCGGCCCATGGAGATCAACGGGGCCGTGGGGCGCGAGCAGTTGCGCAAGCTGCCCGCCATGACGGCGGCCCGGCGCCGCAACTTGGCCCTGTTCCAGGAGCTGTTCGCCGATGACGACCGCTTCATCATCCAGCGCGAGAACGGCAAGAGCTCCAGCTTCTCGTTCACCATCGTGCTCAATCCGGATCACGGGGCGGACCGCCGGCGGGTGACGGCCGCCCTCGCGGAAGCCGGCATCGACTTCCGCATCATCACCGGCGGCTGCATCCTGCGCCACGACGTGATCCGCCATTACGACTACGAGACGGTGGGCGACATCACCAACGCCGACACGGCCCACGACCGCGGCTTTTTCGTCGGCAACCACCCGTTCGATCTGGAGCCCCAGATCCGGCGCCTGCGCGACGTCCTGGATAAGGCATGCCGCTGATGGGCGCCGGACCCAAAATGCCGAGGTCCCTTCACCGTGGAACGCGACACCGTCATGGCCGGGCTTGTCCCACTGCTGTCCGGTTTAGACGCGAGAGCGCCCGATGGTAGATATGCAAGCGAAAACGTTCAATCTTAACACGTCATGGCCGGGCTCCGACCCGGCCA
>JANQFP010000044.1 GCA_028277795.1 Rhodospirillales bacterium | reverse complement strand
AGCTCGTCGTCACCCTCAATGCCATGGTCCGCGACAACAAACCGTGGACACCACCACAAACCATCAAGGCTTGACAGCAGACACAGTCGCTCTGCGTTTCAATTGACCAGCAGGCATTTCACGCCTCTTCGCCTTCGCCCACCTCGTCCTCGATCAGCAGCAGGCTCACGCCGGCTTCGGCGAACATCTCCTCGGTGAGCCGGAAGCTGTCGACCCAGCGGGGGTTGTCGGAGAACGGCGCCACCACCTCGGTGATGCCGGCCTGGATGATCATCGCCGCGCACACGGCGCACGGCATCATCGGCCACACGTAGAGGCCGTGGCCGGCGACGTTCTGGCGGGCATTGACGATGGCGTTGCGCTCGGCGTGGACGATCATCTGGTACTTGAGGTCCCGGTCGTGCAGGCGGTCGATGGTGTCCTCGACCCCGGTGGGCAGGCCGTTGAAGCCGGTGGACACCACCCGCCGGTCGGCGTCGACGATCACCGCGCCGACCTTGGTGCTGGGATCCTTGGACCAGCCGGCGATGTGCCGCGCCAAGTCGAGGAAACGGCGGTCCCAGTGGGTGATGGGGCGGGCGGTTCCGGTCATGGGGGGTCTCCGGCGGCGGACAGGGCCATGTTACACACCCCGCCCTGCCGTTGACAGAGGGGCGCCCAGCCCTTAGTGTCCGCGCCGCACCGTCCCGGGGAACCGCGCCATGAAGATCAGGAACTCGCTCAAGTCGGCCAAGGTCCGCGAAAAGGGCTGCCGCGTGGTGCGCCGCAAGGGGCGCGTCTACGTGATCAACAAGCGTCACCCGCGATTCAAGGCCCGCCAGGGCTGACCGCGCCGGGCCCCGCCGCCGGTCTCGGGTCATCCGCGCCGTTTTGGCGCGGTTTTGCTTTCATCCCGGCGCCGGCAATACCTACATTGGGGGCAGGAGAAGCGCGCACCGGACCGTGATTGGGAGGGGACGGGCATGCGGATGCCGGAACCGGACGCCGACGTCATCGCCCGCCGCGGCGAACTGATCGCCGGTTTGCGCGCCATCGTCCCCGGCGAGGGCGTCATCGTCGACGAGGACGAGCTGCGCGCCTACGAGTGCGACGGCCTGACCGCCTACCGGCAACTGCCCCTGATCGTCGTGCTGCCGGAGACAACCGAGCAGGTGTCCCGCGTGCTCGCCCATTGCCACGCGGCGGGGGTCAAGGTGGTGCCGCGGGGCGCCGGCACGTCGCTGTCGGGCGGCGCCCTGCCGCTGGCCGACGCCGTCACCCTGGGGCTCGGCAAGTTCAACCGCATCCTCGATGTGGACTACGCCAACCGCTGCGTGGTCGCCCAGCCCGGCGTGACCAACCTGGCCATCACCCAGGCGGTCAGCCACCAGGGCTTCTACTACGCCCCCGATCCGTCGAGCCAGATCGCCTGCACCATCGGCGGCAACGTGGCCGAGAACGCCGGCGGCGTCCACTGCCTCAAGTACGGGCTGACCACCAACAACGTGCTCGGCGTCGAGATGGTGTTGATGGACGGTACCGTGGTGCGGTTCGGCGGCCGCCACCTGGAGGCGGGGGGCTACGACTTCCTGGGCTTGGCCAACGGCTCCGAGGGCCTGCTCGGCGTCATCACCGAGGTCACGGTGCGCATCCTGCAGAAGCCGGAGGCGGCCCGCGCCCTGCTCATCGGTTTTCCGTCCAACGAGGCGGCCGGCGACTGCGTGGCCGCCATCATCGGCGCCGGCGTCATCCCCGGCGGCATGGAGATGATGGACAAGCCGGCGATGGCGGCGGCCGAGGAGTTCGTCCACGCCGGCTACCCCCTGGAGGCCGAGGCCCTGCTGATCGTCGAGGTGGACGGCCCCGAGGCCGAGGTGGAGCACCGCATCGGCGTGGTCGAGGCCATCGCCCGCCAGGCCGGCGCCGTCACCGTCCGCGTCAGCAACGACGAGGACGAGCGGCTGCGCTTCTGGGCCGGCCGCAAGTCGGCCTTCCCGGCGGTGGGGCGCATCAGCCCCGATTACTACTGCATGGACGGCACCATCCCGCGCCGCCGGCTGCCCGAGGTGCTGGCCCGCATGGCCGAGATGTCCAAGCGCTACGGGCTCAGGCTGGCCAACGTGTTCCACGCCGGCGACGGCAACCTGCACCCGCTCATTCTTTATGACGCCAACGCGCCCGGGGAGCTGGAGAAGGCCGAGGAGTTCGGCGCCGAGATCCTGACCCTGTGCGTGGAGGTGGGCGGCGTGCTCACCGGCGAGCATGGGGTCGGGGTGGAGAAGCGGGACTTGATGTCGACCATGTTCAACGACATCGACTTGAAGCAGCAGGAGCGGCTCAAGTGCGCCTTCGACCCCGGCGGCCTGCTCAATCCGGGCAAGGTGTTCCCGACCCTGCACCGCTGCGCCGAGCTGGGACGCATGCACGTCTCCAAGGGCCAGCTCCGCTTCCCCGACATCCCGCGATTCTAGGGCAGGTCACGATCCATGAGACGCGCTTCTCCCCACTCGTCACCCCCGGGCTCGACCCGGGGGTCCATGGATTGCCGGGTCAAGCCCACTGCTGTCCGGTTTAGACGCGAGAGCGCCCGATGGTAGATATGCAAGCGAAAACGTTCAATCTTAACACGTCATGGCCGGGCTCCGACCCGGCCA